>NZ_MVPX01000184.1:0-227 GCF_002043085.1 Gordonia sp. i37
GTTCGCTGTGGCATGGCTTCGCCGACATGGGTTCGGTGAGTACCAACGGTCCGTTCGTCGTCACCCGCGGTGAGGGGGCGCGCATCTGGGATGCGCAGGGCAACTCCTACCTCGACGCCACGGCGGGACTGTGGTTCACCAACGTCGGTCACGGTCGCACCGAGATCGCCGACGCCGTGCGCACACAATTGGCGACGTTGGCCCATTACTCCGGATTCGGTGACCTC
>NZ_MVPX01000185.1:0-3205 GCF_002043085.1 Gordonia sp. i37
CAAGATCTTCTTCACCTCCGGCGGTAGCGATTCCGTCGACACCGCGGCCAAGCTGGCGCGACGGTACTGGACCGAGGTCGGCAAGCCGGAGAAGACCTTGCTCGTCGGCCGCACCAAGGCCTACCACGGCATGCATGTCGCGGGTACCTCGCTGGCCGGTATCCCGGCCAACCACGACGGCTACGGACAACTCATGCCCGACGCGGAGTCGGTCGGCTGGGACGACGCCAAGAGTCTGCTCGGGCTCATCGAACGGGTCGGCGCCGATCGGGTGGCCGCCTTCTTCTGCGAACCGATCATCGGCGCCGGCGGGGTGTACCTGCCGCCCGAAGGGTATCTCGCCGAGGTGCGCCAGATCTGCCGTGACCACGACGTGCTGTTCGTCGCCGACGAGGTGGTCACCGGTTTCGGTCGCATCGGTGGCGACAGCTGGTTCGCGTCGTCCCGGTTCGATCTGCAACCGGATCTGATGACCACCGCCAAGGGACTGACGTCGGGGTACGTGCCGATGGGCGCGGTGTTCATCGCCCCACGGATCGCCGAGCCGTTCTACGCCGGCGGCGTCTGGTGGCGACACGGCTACACCTATGGCGGTCACGCCGGTGCCGCCGCGGCGGCGATGGCCAATCTCGACATCATCGAACGCGAGGGCCTGCTCGCCGAGGCGACGCGTCTGGAGACCGATCTGGCGACGGCGCTACGCCCGCTCGCCGATCTCGACGCCGTGAGCGAGGTCCGCACCGGGTTGGGCGCGGTCAGCGCCGTCCAGCTCGCCGATCCCGCACGTGCCCAGGACGCGGTGGCGGCCATGCGCAGGCACGGGGTGAGCGGACGTGCCGCCGGGCAGGGCGCCCTGCAGATCTCCCCGGCCTTCGTGATGAGCACCGCAGAGGTCGGCGACCTCGCGAGCCGCATCGGCGACGCACTGAGCTGAGGCGGAGCCCGCACGTCGGAGCGCGCACGCCGTTGACGACTCGGGCCCGGTGCCTGCGCTCACGCAGACACCGGGCCCGACATCTTCTGTCACAGAGGGGCTGTCACACGCCGATCAGACGCCGCTCAGCACCTCGGTGGTGGCGATCGCCTGGCCGACGCCGGCCACGATCGAGGCGACCTTGAGTGCCTCGAAGATCGCCTCGCGGTCGACGCCCGCCTCACGCAGGGTGGCCTCGTGCGCGCCCACGCAGTGCTCGCAGCCGTTGATCGAGCTGACCGCGAACGACCACAACTCGAAGTCGGCCTTGTCGACGCCGGGGTTGCCGATGATGTTCATCCGCAGACCGGGACGCAGGTCGTCGTACTTGCCGCCGAGGAATCCGCGGCCGCGATAGAAGACGTTGTTCATCCCCATGATCGACGCGGCGCCCAGGGCGGCGTTGTAGGCCTCCGCGGACAGCGTGTCGGCGGCTTCCTCGCCGATCTCGGCCAGCACCTTGGCATTTCGCGTCGCCGCAGCGGTCGCGAGCAGGGTGCCCCACAGCTGCTCCTCGGTCAGCGCGGTGGTGCGGCTGATCGAACCGAGGTTGAGCTTGAGGTCCTTGGCGTACTCGGGGAGGGCTTCCTTGAGATTGTCGATGCTCATGAGTGCTCCTCTCAGACGCTGGCGGTCAGCAGTTCGCCCGCGTTGATGGTGGGATCGCCCTTGCGCCAGTTGCAGGCGCACAGTTCGTCGGACTGCAGCGCGTCGAGGACGCGGAGCACCTCGTCGACGTTGCGGCCCACCGAACCCGCGGTGACCGAGACGAACTGGATCTCGTTGTTCGGGTCGACGATGAAGGTGGCGCGGTCGGCGACGCCGTCGGCGTTGAGAACACCTGCCGCGGTGGCCAGTTCGCGCTTGAGGTCGCTCAGCATCGGGAAGGGGAGGGTCTTGAGGTCCTCGTGCTGGGCGCGCCACTGGAAGTGGACGAACTCGTTGTCCACCGAGGCGCCGAGCACCTGGGCGTCGCGGTCGGCGAACTCGTCGTTGAGCTTGCCGAAGGCGGCGATCTCGGTCGGGCACACGAAGGTGAAGTCCTTGGGCCAGAAGAAGATGATCCGCCACTTGCCGGGATGATCATCGCTGGAGATCTGGGTGAAGTAGTCGTCGGGCTGCTGGGCGTCGACCTTCGACAGGTCGCCGCCGATCACAGCGGTGAGGTTGTAGGCGGGGAACTGATCGCCGATCGTGAGCAGAGCCATGGTGTGCAATCTCTCCTTCTAGTCGCGCGGGCGCCGGCGATCCGGACGGATCGGCACGGCAGTACCGATAATGCTTCGCACCGACCATTGTGCTCGGGAATCGGTGAAAGCGAAACGTGATGATTAGCACTACACTGATAGGTATGCCCGATAAAACTTATCAGCCGTCGCTGGCCGGCCTGCGTGCCTTCGTCACGCTGGCACGCAAACATCATTTCGGTTCTGCGGCAAACGAATTGGGGATCAGTCAGCCGTCGCTGTCACAGGCGCTGGCCGCCCTGGAGGCGGGTCTCGGACGCAAACTCATCGAGCGCACCACACGGCGTGTCTTCTTGACTCCGGAGGGGCAGACCCTGCTCCCCAAGGCGATCGCGGTGACCGACGCCGCCGACGACTTCTTGTCCGCGGCGGCCGGTGCCGACGATCCGCTCTCCGGCGCGGTGCGCCTCGGGGTGATCCCCACGGTTGCGCCGTACATCCTGCCGCGGATGCTGCGCGGGTTGCCGGCCCGGTTACCCGGCCTCGAACTGCGGGTGGTCGAGGATCAGACCGCCCGTCTGCTCACCGCGCTGCGCGAGGGCTCGCTGGACGTGGCTGTCCTGGCCCTGCCGGCAGAGGCCGGCGGTATTGCCGAAATCCCGATGTACGACGAGGATTTCGTGCTCGCCCTGCCCGTCGGCCATCCGCTCGCCGGCCGCAAACGCGTCGATCCGAGCACCCTCGCCGATCTTCCGCTGCTCCTGCTCGACGAGGGGCATTGTCTGCGTGATCAGGCACTCGAGGTCTGTCGACTGGCCGGGGTCTCACCCGACCTCGGGCACACCCGCGCGGCATCGCTGGCCACCGCGGTGCAATGTGTCGAAGGTGGGCTGGGGGTCACCCTGATCCCCGAGACCGCTGTCGACTCCGAAACGGCGGCAGGCGAACTGGCGATCGCGCGATTCACCGCGCCACGTCCGGGACGGCGGATCGGGTTGGTTTATCGGGCGTCGTCGGGCCGCGACGAACCGTATCGGCGGGGGGG
>NZ_MVPX01000186.1:0-12239 GCF_002043085.1 Gordonia sp. i37
GTGCGGATCGCCGCGCAGGCGATCCCGGTCTGACCGCGCCGGCGATCAGGCCTGGTTGGTGGCCACGGCGTGGGCGAGCTCTTCCCACTCGTCGAGCAGGCTGGAGTCCACGTCGCGGATCATCGCGCCGACGCGGTCGGTGATATCCTCGATCTCCTCGGTCGCCACGGCGAGCGGAAGTCCTTGTCGCAGAGCTCGATAACAGTCCGAGAGGTAGCGCAGCACGATGCCCTCGCTGCGGGCGAGGCCATAAGCGGAGATCAGCTCGGTGAAGGTCATCGCCCGCTCGAGCATCTCGCGCAGGACCGACTTCGGTTTCGGGGGGAACGACGACACCCACGGATGGCCCCGGCGGTAGACGTCGAAGGCATAGGAGATCTCCTCGGCGAGGGGCCGGGGCCAGGTGATCTCCTCCAGCCGCGACATCCGCTCCTCGTATTCGATGCCGTCGGCCTTCATCTCCGCGATCGCGGCGTCGCGGGCGACCTTGCGCTGCGCGAGCAACAACGGCCGCGGATCCTCGAGCGTCGACTCGAGGATCGACACCACGTCGAGGGCGTACGTCGACGAGTCCGGGTCGAGGAGTTCGAACGCGGCGAGCGCGAACGCCGACAACGGATTGGTCAGCGCGAAGTTCTCCGGCATGTCCACCGACAGCGCCACGTGTCTGCCCTCGGCGTCCGGCCGGTCGAGCTGGACGACGATGCCGGCGTTGCGCAGATCGCGGTAGAGGGCGATGGTGTGCCGGATATGACGCAGTTGTCGATCGCGGGGCTCGTGGTTGTCCTCGAGGAGGTGCCGGGTGGCCGCGAAACAGTCGCCGGGCCGGCCGAGGACCTCCATGAGCATCGCGGTGGTCATCTGCAAGTGCGAACGCAGCGGCTCGTCGGGGGCCTCGGCGAGTTGCAGGAAGGTTTTCTCGCCCCAGGAGACGAATCCCTCCGGGGGCTTCTTGCGGACGATCTTGCGGAGCTTCTTCGGGTCGTCACCGGCCTTGCTGACCGCTCGCGCGTTCTCCACGTCGTGTTCGGGTGCCTGGGCGACGACATAACCGATCGTGTCGAATCCGGCGCGACCGGCACGTCCGGCGATCTGGTGGAATTCCCTGGCCCGCAATCGCCGCACCCGGGTGCCGTCGTATTTGCTGAGTCCGGCGAACAACACGGTCCGGATCGGGACATTGATCCCGACCCCGAGCGTGTCGGTGCCCGCGACGACCTTGAGCAGACCACGCTGGGCCAGACGTTCGACGAGGCGCCGGTATCTGGGCAGCATGCCCGCGTGATGTACCCCGATCCCGGCCCGCAGCAGCTTCGACAAGGTGGAGCCGAATCCGGTGGAGAACCGGAAATCGCCGATGGCGTCCGCGATCTCGGCGCGCTCGGCTTTGTCACAGATCCGCGCCGACAACAGTGCCTGCGCGCGCTCGACCGCCGCGGCCTGGGTGAAGTGCACGACGTAGATCGGGGACCGTCCGCGATCGATGAGGTCCTCGATGGTCTCATGGATCGGCGTCATCGCATACGCGTACTCCAGCGGTACCGGGCGTTGTGTCCCGGTGATGGCGACGGTGTCCCGGCCCGTGCGGCGGCGCAGATCGTCGACGAAGAAGGTGACATCGCCCAGCGTCGCCGACATCAGCAGGAACTGCGTGTGGGGGAGCTCGATGAGCGGTACCTGCCAAGCCCACCCCCGGTCGCGTTCGCCGTAGAAGTGGAACTCGTCGGCGACGAGCACCCCGATGTCGCTGTCGGGGCCGTCGCGCAGCGCGAGGTTGGCGACGATCTCGGCGGTCGCGCAGATGATGGGGGCGTCGGCGTTGACCGCGGCGTCGCCGGTCAGCAACCCGACGTGCTCGGCGCCGAACTGCTCACACAGGTCGAAGAACTTCTCGCTCACCAGCGCCTTGATCGGGGCGGTGTAGAAGGCACGCCGGCCACGACAGCGAGCGAAATGGATTGCCCCGGAGGCCACCAACGACTTGCCCGACCCGGTCGGCGTGGCGAGGATGACGTTGTTCCCCGACACCAGCTCGAGGAGCGCGTCCTCCTGATGCGGGTAGAACGCGATGCCACGGCCCGCCCACCACTCGGTGAACTCCTCGAACGCGGCGTCCTCGTCGGCGGTCGGGGTCAGCGGCGGGGCAGGGGTCAGCGGGGTGGGAGAGCGCACATCCGGGTCGGCGACCCGGGCGGCGTCGCCCGGGTCGGGTCGGCTCAGATCGGAAATGGCCGACCACCGGTGCCGTCGTCGGGATCATCGCCACTTCCCGGCTGATCACCACTGCCGGGATTGCCGTCACCCTGATGCAGGTCTGCGAGGAAGCGTTCGAGTTCGGCACCGAGTTCGTCGCCGCTGGGCAGGGATTCCTCGGTGGCCAGCAGCGACGCCCGCTCGGTCTGTGCCTGCTGGAATGCGTCGTATTGCTGCTCGAGCGCTGTCACCACCGTCTCGATCTCGGCGTTGCCCGAGACCTCTGTGTCGACTTGTTCGCGGACCCGCTCGGCCGCGGTGTCGAGGGCGGCGACGGGCAGGTCGAGGCCGGTGATCGCTGTCACTGCCGTCAGCAGTCGGGATGCGGCAGCGGGGTAGTCGGTCTGCGACAGATAATGCGGCACGTGCACCGATAGCCCCGAGGCGCGACGTCCACCCTGTCCCAGCCGCAGTTCGAGCAGCATCGAGGCGCTGGCCGGCAGTTTCATCGCGGTACCCCATCGTGGCAGGTCGCCGAGGATGTCGGGATCGCTGCCGTGGGCGGTGATCGATGCCGGTCGGGTGTGTGGAACGGCCATCGGGATGGCATTGAGCCCGACGACGTCGGTGACTCCGAAACGGTCGGCCAAGCGCCGCACGGCCTCGGTGAACTTCTCCCACCGCAGGTCCGGCTCCGAGCCGGACAGCAGCAAGAACGGTCGATCGTTCGCGTCGCGGACAGCATGCAGGGTCAGCGTCGGCATCGCCACACCGGTGAAGGTCTCTCCGCTGAAGTCGACCATCGGACGGCGGGAGCGGTAGTCCATCAGCTCATCGGTGTCGAAGGTCGCGACCAGATCGGACTCCAGACTGTTGCGCAGATGAGCTGCGGCCAGCGCCACCGCATGGCCCGCGTCGGCGAAGCCGTCGAGAGCGTGGATCAGCACCGGACCCGTGTCGTGGCGTCCCATGGCGGGCGCGGGAAAGGCCAGCTCGTACAGCGAGCCGTCACCGCGCGAGGCATCGTCGCGCGAGCCGTCGTCGGCGGTCCGCTCGTCCATGTCAATCCTCCTCGATGTGGCCCGTCGCCCCAGGTGAGCGTGGGCGTGAACCACCATTGTCTCGCATCTGCGCCGCTGCAGACCAATTCCGCAGCTCGGCGCCGTATCGCAGACGGTTCTCGCACCGTCTCCGCCACTACAACCATTGTCGCCGGGCGGCGATTCCCGCCGTGTGTGCGCTGTGCTCCGGTCGACGAGTGGCACAGTGATTCCCATGATGACGATTCCCATGACGACCCATCGCGGGAACCCATGACACCTCATCGCCGAGCGCGCCGTTCGTCACGGCGCCGGCATGTCGCTGTGGTCGGTGTTCTGCCCCGACTTACGGGTATGTCAGTCTGTGCGGCCCTGCTCTTCGCCGGTTGTACGACGGATGGTCAGGCGGTGGGCAACTCGGCCGCGGACCTCTCCGATCGTGCGGTGCTCCCTGCCGACTTCCCGGTTCCGGGTGCGACTCGGGTCCCCGAGACGGCGGTGCCGTTCGCCCTGGCCGGAGTGAGCGGTAACGATCCGGCGGTGGCCTATCCGGTCGATTGCGCACCCCCGGCTCCATCGGCCGCCGGTGCCGTCGTCACCTCGGTGATCGTGGCCTCGGGATCGACGTCGTACACCTCCGCGATCGCCCGCGTGCACGACGGGCTCGCCGCACTACTCGCCCAAGCCGGTCGGTGCCCGGAGACCCGTACCGGTGGGCAGCGGGCCGGCAGCATCATGGCGACCCGGATTCAGCCGGCTCCGCCGGCACCGACCGGGGTCGACACCGCCGCCTTGCAGCGCACCGTGTTCACCGGTGACCTCTCCCATTCCGCCGCCACGAGCAGTCTGACGCTGCTCGGACAACGCGATGACGTCCGCGTGTACGCGCAGTACCGATGGGCCGGTGACGGCGCCATCGACCCGTCGGCCGCCCGGAGTCTCGACGCGCTGTTCACCAAAGCGGTGGCTGCTGCCTTCTGACCTCGGTGCGTGCCGACGGTTGTGGACGAGCGGCGATCGGGGGATCACCGGTCCGTAGCGGTCTGGACCGACGGGGACCGGCCGGCGCCGACGACCACGATCAGCGCATGACGCCACAGACACCGCCCTCACCCATCGATGCGACCACCTTGCTCAGTGCGGTCCCCGCGCTCCTCGGATTCATCCCGAGCCGCTCGCTGATCGTCGTCGTTCTCCAGTCCCCGAACAGTGTGCGGGTTGCCATGCGCTACGACCTGTCGCTGACGCCGGACGGGCGCGCCACCGACGAACTGCTCGTCGTCGCCGAGAGTTTCGGGCACATCGTCCGCCGACACGGCGGGGGACCGGTGCTCGCGGTGATCGCCGACGACCGATATTCGCCCCACGATGACCGCTACCGTCAGGTGTTCTCCCTGGCCGACGACTGCCTCGCCGATTCCGGTGGTCTCGCACAGGGTTTCGTCGTCACCGCCTTCGAGCGGCATGCGCCCTGGCAACTGATCTGGAGACGCTGCGCCGGTCCGACAGTAGCCGGGGTGGGCGGCCGACCGGCCAGTGGAACCATGGCCGATCCCTACACCTCGCCGACCGCCGTCGCCGAGGCGGTGTCGACAGGTCGACGGATATTGGGCGATCGATCGGAGATGGCCGCGATGCTCACCCCGCTGCCGCACTGTGACTCCACGCACTGTGACTCCCTGAAATGCGGATTCCCGAGCAGCGATTCCCCGATCTGCACCGAATCCATTGCGGTGCAGCCGGTCTCGGCGCGAACCGAGCTGCGGTTGGCACCACCGCGAGGGGAGCGGGCGACCCGTCCGGCTCTGGCCGGTATCGAATCCGACGGTGGTATCGAACCCCGAGAAGGGCGAAACGGCGAGTTGTTGCGCGCCGTTCTCCGCGCGATGCAGGCGCCGGGCGTCCCCGACTGCGCGACCATGACGGTGCTGCACCGCGCGATCACCACCCTCCCGGTGCGCGACGCCGCACTCGCCTGCGCGGTCACCGACCTGAGAGCAGACGCGGAAAACCTGTGGCGCACACTCACCCGCCGATTGCGAGGTACCGGACGTGCCAGTGCCGCAACACTTCTCGCGCATCTGCACTACATCGGCGGGGAGGGGGCGTTCGCGGGTGTCGCGCTCGACTGCGCGTTGGCCGCCGACCCCGGGTGGAAACTGGCGACCCTGCTCGACCAGGCGTTGCGCGGCGGCGCGACACCCTCACTGCTCTGGGAGATGATCGACGAGTCCTATGGCATCGCCACCGATCTCGGGGTGGTGATCCCCCGAGCAACACTGCGTGCCGTCGGCTGACCGGCCGGGCCGCCGAACCGTGGCCCAACAGTGCCGCCCGAGCGGCGTGGTGGTGCGCGTCGCCGTCGGTCAGGGAATCTCGGTCAGACCTTCTCGACGAAGATCGAGTGCGCCATTTCCGCGGAGAGGACCAAACCCTCGTGACCCGGGGTGTCGACCTCGACGCGCTGCGGGGTGCAGGTCACCGTCACCCGGGCGTTGGGGACGACCCCGGCTTCACGCAGATCGGAGATCAACTCGCGATCGGACTGGGCGTGCTCGGCGACGCGGCGCACGATCACCGCGACCGGGTCGCCCTGCGGGAGATCGGAGAGTCGGGTCGCGGTGTCGATGGCGGTCGCGGCCTCGGCGCCGAGCGCCTCGAGGCCGGGAATCGGGTTTCCGTAGGGCGAGGTGGTGGGGTTGTCGAGCACCGCCAGCAGACGTCGTTCGACGTTCTCGCTCATCACGTGCTCCCAGCGGCAGGCCTCGTCGTGCACCTGGTCCCAGGGCATCCCGATGACGTCGACGAGCAGTCGTTCGGCCAGCCGGTGCTTACGCATGACGGCGATCGCGAGACCGCGGCCCTTGTCGGTGAGTTCGAGGTGGCGGTCCCCCGCGACCCGCAACAGCCCGTCGCGTTCCATGCGCGCCACCGTCTGTGACACCGTCGGTCCGCTCTGATCGAGACGCTCGGCGATACGAGCACGCAGTGGGACGATCCCCTCTTCTTCGAGGTCGTAGATCGTCCGCAGGTACATCTCGGTGGTGTCAACCAGATCGTTCACTGTCCGCAGTCCCTTCGTCGTCACCAAGGGTACCTTGACCAGCACCGGCATCGGCGAAGTCGTCGAGCGCCCCGGAACACCCGCGTGGCGTCGTCGGCTCCTCGGTGAGTGTCGTCGGTGTGAGCGTCGTCGCCCCCGTGCCGATCCGCACCGGGCGGGCGTCGGACCCACTAGCCTGAAATCCGTGCCGAGTCAGTGGAGTCCTCGATGAGTGCAGCGGTGATCTGGAGTGAGGACTTCCTGTCCTACCGGTGGGCGCACTCCCACCCGATGAACCCCGTGCGTCTGGCGTTGACGATGTCGTTGGCGCGCAGTCTCGGGGTACTCGACGACGTCGACCTCGCCGACCCGTTGCAGATCGACGACGACGCGCTGATCCCGGTGCACTCCCGCGACTACATCGATGCCGTGCGGGCCGTCGGATCGGGCACCGCGTCGTTGTCCGGGCCGTTGCTGGCGCGGCTGTTCGGACTCGGTGACGCCGACAATCCCGTCTTCGACGGGATGCACGAAGCCGCTCGGCTGCTCGTCGGTGGGACGCTCGCCGCCGCGCAGGCCGTCGCATCGGGATCGGTGCGCCGGGCGGTCAACATCGGCGGCGGCATGCACCATGCCATGCGATCGCGGGCCGCGGGGTTCTGTATCTACAACGACTGTTCGGTCGCCATCCGGTGGTTGCTCGACCACGGCTACGACCGCATCGCCTACATCGACATCGACGCCCACCACGGTGACGGGGTGCAGGCCGAGTTCGTCGCCGACCCGCGTGTCATGACCATCTCGCTGCACCAGCATCCGGCCACCCTGTGGCCCGGCACCGGTTGGCCGACCGAGATCGGTGAGGAGGATGCACACGGCACCGCGGTGAATCTGCCGTTCATGCCGAACACCCCGGACCGGTTGTGGCTGAGAGGGTTTCATGCGGTGGTGCCATCGATGATCGCCGAGTTCGCACCACAGATCCTGATCAGCCAGTGCGGTGCGGACAGTCACCGCGCCGACCCGCTGACCGATCTGGCACTGACCGTCGACGGACAACGCGCGGCGATGATCGCCATGCGTGACCTCGCCGAAAAGTACTGTGAGGGACGGTGGATCGCGGTCGGTGGCGGGGGCTACGGCGTGGTCAACGTCGTACCGCGCAGTTGGACGCACCTGCTCGGCGTGGTCCTCGACCGCGACATCCCCGTCGAGACCACCATCGGTGAGCAATGGTGTGAGACCGCCACCGAGGTCGCGGGCACGATCTACTCGGAGTATTCGGCGGCACCGGTGGGCACGATGAGCGACGACGGCGACGTCGGTTATGTCGCCTGGGACGGCGACACCGGTCAGGAAGCACCGCCCGGTGTCGACGAGTCGGCGCTGCGACAGACCGATCGAGCCATCATGGCCACCCGCAAGGCGGTCTTCCCGCTGCACGGACTCGACCCGGAGGATCCGCGTGACTGAGCAACCCACCTCGGACGACGCAGGGCAGTCGGACGTCGACGCCGACACCACCGCGGGAGCGCGCACGGTGGAGGGGCCGGTCCCGCGCGGGCCCTGGGATTACCCGCGGCACTGGATCGCCGACGTCCTGGCCTCCGACGGTGGCGTGGTGCATCTCCGGCCGATCGTCCCCGACGACGCCGATCGCGTCGTCCGGTTTCATGCCGGGCTGAGCGAACGCACCCGCTACATGCGGTACTTCGGCCCCACCCCGACGCTGCCGCCGCGCGAGGTGGTTCGGATGACCACGGTCGATCACCAGCAGCGGGTGGCGCTGGTCGCCGTGCTCGGTGGTGAGTTCATCGCGATCGGCATCTACGAGGGCCTCGCCGCCGACGGCAAACCCGAATCGGCCGAGGTCGCCTTCGTCGTCGCCGACGCGCATCAGGGACGCGGACTGGGGCCGATCCTTCTCGAACACCTCGCCGGCGCCGCCGCGGAGAACGGCTTCACCCGATTCGAGGCGGAGGTGCTCAGCGAGAACCCGAACATGGTCGCGGTGTTCCGCGATGCCGGATACCAGATCTCGCGCGCCTTCGACGGCGCGACGGTTCACGTCGAGTTCACCATCGACCCGACCGAGGCGTTGCTGTCGGTGCGCAACGCCCGCGAACGTGCGTCCGAGGCGCGCAGCGTCGCCAATCTGCTGCGACCCATGTCGGTGGCGGTGATCGGTGCATCCACCGATCCGAAGAAGGTCGGCAACGCCCTGTTGGCCAACATCATCGCCGGCGGATTCGCCGGACCGGTGTTCCCGGTCAACGGGCCCGGACACCACGGTGACGACACCGACGAGCAGGCGCACGCCGATGGCGCGGCCGGTCACCACGTGGTGGGACATCCGGTGGCGCATGGCAATCCGCGTCTGCGTGACCGGCAGCGGCCACCGTCGGTGCGGGGTATTCGTGCTTACGAGACGGTGCGCGACATCCCGGATCCCGTGGACCTCGCAGTCGTCGCCGTACCCGCAGCAGTCGTCGACGACGTCCTCGACGACTGCCTCGTCAAGGGCGTGCGCACCCTGGTCATCGTGTCGTCGGGGTTCGGTGAGGCCGGTGAGGCGGGCCTGGCCAGTGAGCGGCGCCTGCTCGAGCAGGTGCGCGAACACGGCATGCGTCTGGTCGGGCCCAACGCCCTCGGCGTCGCCAACAACGACCCACAGGTCGCACTCAACGCGACATTGGCACCACGAATCCCCGCCGCCGGGCGGGTCGGCTTCTTCTGTCAGTCCGGTGCGCTGGGCATCGCCATCCTCGACACCGCCGCGCGGCGTCAGATCGGTTTGTCGACCTTCGTCTCGGCGGGTAACCGCGCCGACGTCTCCGGCAACGATCTGTTGCAGTACTGGGACACCGACACCGCGACCGATGTGGTGCTGCTCTATCTGGAGAGTTTCGGTAACCCGCGGAAGTTCTCGCGCATCGCGCGTCGCGTCTCGCGGACCAAACCCATCGTGGCGGTCAAGTCCGGCAAAGGGGCGCTGACCGCGGTGCGTGCCGCCCGATCGGCCGCGGCCACCCTCGACGACCGAATCGCGCAGATGGTGCTCGAGCAGGCCGGCGTGATCCAGGTCGACACCATCCCGGAGTTGTTCGACTGCGCAACGATATTCGCCTATCAGCCGCTGCCGCGCGGGCCGCGCACCCGGATCATCGGCAACTCCTCGGTACTCGGCAGCCTCGCGGCCGACACCGCCCGCAACGGTGGTCTGGACGTGATCGGCACCGTCGACATCGGGGCCGGCGCGTCGGAGGAGGAGTTCGAGTCGGCAGTGGCCGCGGCGATGGCCGACGACCAGGTCGACGCGATCATCGTGGTGTTCGTGCCGCCGGTGGCGGTTGACGCCGACTGGCACGCGCGCGCACTGATGGCCGCGGCCAACACCCCGGACGCCGATGCGGCCAAGCCCATCGTGACGACGTTCCTGGCGGTCGAGGGCATCCCGCCCGGACTCATGCGTCCCGGCCCGAACGGCCTGCCGGAGCGGGGATCGATACCGTCCTACGGCAGCCCCGAACGCGCGGCGTCCGCGCTGGCCAACGCGTGGCAGTATGCGCGCTGGCGCGCCCGGCCCGAGCCGACCGTCATCCGGCCCGCCGACGTCGATCCCGAAGCCGCCCGCATGTTCGTCCGGGAGGAGATGGCCGGCCTCGAGACCACCGACGGGGAGCGCACCTCACCGGACGAGAACACCCCCGATGCCGAGCCGACCGGTCGGCTGCTGAACGAGGTCGCCGCGGCCCGGCTGCTGACCTGGTACGGCATCGATGTCGTGGCGTTCCGCGAGGTACGGACGATGCACGAGGCCAGTGCCGCCGCCCGCGAGCTGGGTTTTCCGGTGGCGGTCAAGGCCACCTCACCGGGCTGGCGGGGCCGTCTCGACCGCGAGGGTGCGCGGCTGGATCTCCCCGATCCCACCGCGGTGGTGACGGCGTTCGCCGAACTGACCGAACTGACCGGCGATGGCGTCCTGCACGTGCAGAAGATGGCGCCCAAGGGGGTGGGGACCGTCATCACCATGCGCGATGACCCGTCATTCGGGCCGCTGATCTCATTCGGCTTGTCCGGCAGCACCTTTGAACTTCTGGGCGATCGTGCGTACCGGGCGGTGCCACTGTCGGATCGAGACGCCGCCGATCTCATCGATGCGCCTCGCTCGGCGCCGCTGCTCGACGGATTCCGCGGTGAGCGCCCCGCCGACAAATCCGCTCTCGTCGACATCCTGCAACGCATCTCGACCCTCGTCGAGGACATCCCGGAGATCCGGGAGGTCACCTGTGATCCGATCCTGGTCTCGCCCGACGGCGCTGCGATTCTCAATGCCCGGATACGCATCGGTCCGGTGCCCTCGAGGAGGGACACCGGACCGAGGAGGCTCAGCTAGGCCGAAATGAGCTGACGGATGGCCGCGAGTCAGCTGGCGTAGGCGCGCAGGCGTTCGGCGCGATCGCCCTGACGCAGTTTGCCCATCACCTCGCGCTCGATCTGCCGGACACGCTCACGGGAGAGTCCGAACATCCGGCCGATCTGGTCGAGCGTGCGCGGTTGACCGTCGTCGAGGCCGTAGCGCATGCGGATGACCTGCTGTTCACGCTCGTCGAGCGTGGCGAGAACGGCACGCACGTCCGAGTGCAGCAGACCCGCGATGACCGCGTTCTCGGCCGAGGTCGCCTCGGCATCCTCGATGAAGTCGCCCAGCGGGGCCTCTTCGTCGCTGCCGACCGGCATGTCCAGACTCACCGGATCGCGGCTGTGGTCGAGGAGATCGGCGATCTTCTCGGCGGGAATGCCCGACTCGTTGGCCAGCTCGTCGTCGGTCGCCTCGCGGCCGAGCTGCTGATGCAGCTCGCGCTTGATGCGGGCGATCTTGTTGACCTGCTCCACGAGATGGACGGGTAGCCGGATGGTGCGGCTCTGATCGGCCATGCCGCGGGTGATGGCCTGACGAATCCACCAGGTGGCATACGTCGAGAACTTGAATCCCTTGGCGTAGTCGAACTTCTCCATGGCGCGGATCAGGCCGAGGTTGCCCTCCTGGATGAGGTCGAGCAACGGCATACCGCGACCGGTGTAGCGCTTGGCCAGCGAGACCACCAGACGCAGGTTGGCCTCGAGGAGATGGGCACGCGCTGCCTCGCCCTCACGGACGACGGTGTTGAGGTCGCGCTTCTTGGCGGCACTCAAACGCTTACGGGTGGCCAGGACATGCTTGGCGTACAGGCCCGCCTCGATCTGCTTGGCGAGATCGACCTCTTGTTCGGCGTTGAGCAGCGCGGTGCGGCCGATGCCGTTGAGATAGACCCGGACGAGGTCGGCGGCGGGCGATTGGGCGTCGAGATCCTGCTCTGTCATGGCAGGACGAGTGGAGGTGGTGGGCTCGGCGGAGTAATCGGTGGTGGGGGTGGTGGAGCGAGCAACGGTGGAGCGTGACATTCCGGCCTCCTGACTTGAGTGCATTCAGAAGGTCCAACGCCGCACCGACGCCGATAGTTCCCGACGCCGGAGTTCCTTACCTTTCGGTCACCATGCTGACCTGCTGATATCCCCACCTCGCCGGCCGTGGTTCTGAGAAGTTGCTGAGATCGGTGAATCCGTGGAACACGATTCAGGTCCCGGGCGGTGTCTCCGAAGAGGTCGAATCGACCGTCCGGGCTGTGGTTCCGAGGGGAGCCGGGCCGACGACGGAGTGATCGGAGCCGTACAGGTAATGCGGAACCTCCCCGCGCTTGCGCGGAGGCCGGTCGTTGGCGATCAGCACCGCCACCCACGGCAGCGGGATCGATGCGGCGATGATGGCCAGCGCCCACCAGCCCGAACCGGTCGACGAGTACACGATGCCCGCGATGATCAGAGCCGGGACACGGAACGCCATCAGTGTCAGGGATTTGCGGACACGGGCGCGATGCTGCTCGTCGTACGGCGTCGGGGCGCCGGTGATGAGGAACGCATCT
>NZ_MVPX01000187.1:0-5195 GCF_002043085.1 Gordonia sp. i37
TATTTGCGGACACGGGCGCGATGCTGCTCGTCGTACGGCGTCGGGGCGCCGGTGATGAGGAACGCATCTGCTTTCGATCGATCCGTCCCGGACCGCTCGCCGTTGTCGTCCCGCTCACCCATGACTCCACTGTCCCACTTTCCCCGAACGGTCGCACTGTCGGTTATGTCCGAGTATTCGATTCTGATGCGTTCTCGTGCGCCTTGGGTTCGGCAGGGGTGACCCGGTCCAGCCCGGGTGGCGCACAATGGTGGGCATGCCCACCGAAACCATTGAGCGGCCCGACATCGACGAACGCATCGACACCGATGTGCGGACCGACACCACCACCGACGAACGTCCCGACGCCGACGCCACCGATCGCGGTGACGACGACCGGCCCAAGTTCTTCCACTACGTCAAGAAGGACAAGATCGCCGAGAGCGCGGTCATGGGTACTCACGTCGTGGCCCTCTGCGGGGAGACCTTCCCGGTGACCCGATCGGCCAAGCCGGGCTCGCCGGTGTGCCCGAAGTGCAAGAAGATCTACAAGCGGATGCGCAAGGAATGACCGCCTGATCGCCTGATCGCCGACGGCGACGAGGTACTGATCTCAGAGATGGGGCCTGATCTCACAGATCGTCGGCAGAATGCTCACGCGGTCGGTTTCGCCGACTGATCGGACCGGTCGACAGGCGCTCGGGCAGCGTCTTGAGCTGACCGGTCACCTCGGCGGTTTGATGGTGGACCCAGTCCCGGACCTGCGCGGTCACCGCGGGCCGTGCAGGCCACAGGGATTGCACCGCGGCGTTGAACTCGGCCCCGACCACGATCGCGAACCCGAGGAAGAACGTGAAGAGCAGGAACGCGATCGGGGTGGCCAGCGCGCCATAGGTGTAGCCGGCCCGGGTGATCGCCGCCAGATAGAGCCGCAGGAAGTAGCTGGCCACCCAGAACACGATGCCCGCGACGATCGCGCCGCCCACCAGGCGATGCCAGGGCAGCGGATTGGGCAGCGCCAGGTGATAGAGCGTGGTCAGCACCAGCATCAGCAGCAACGCCACGAACGGGAAGTACCCGAAATCGATCGCGTTGGTGACGATCGGATCCCAGGATTCGGGGACGATCTCGCGTAGGTAGTTGGGACCCAGGGCGACCAGGGGGAGTAGCGGGACCGCGACGGTGAGAAAGCCGAGATAGAGCAGCAGCGCGAAGATGCGCTGCCACACCGGATTTCGGACCTCGTGTTGGTCGTGGGCCCGCACGATCGAGGCGACGAAGCACGACACCGCCGACGAGCCCGCCCACAACGACAGGATGAAGCCGACCGAGATGACCCCGACCCGTCCGCGGCCCAGAACGTTGTCAACGGTCGGCTTGATGAGGTCATTGACCACATTGGGTGAGAAGGTGCGGTTCGCGAACGCCAGGATGCGATCGGAGATCACGTCGACGGTGTCGGGACCGAACCAGCCCGAGAGATAGCCGACGCTGCCGAGGAGCCCGAGGAGCAGGGGAGGCAGCGACAGCGCCTGCCAGAACGCGGCCTGCGCGGCCCAGCCCACGATCCCGTCGTCCCAGGACTTCACGATTGTCCGCCAGATCAGGATCGGGATGTGGCGGACCACCGGCCGCCGCGGGGTCTCGGGCGGTTCGACGGTCGGGTCGTCGCGACCGAGCTCCTTGTCCGTCCGCGTGCCGGCGTCCGGTGTGGGTGATCCGGGGTGGGCGGACTCGGGGTGCCCCGGGTCGGCGAGCGCACGGTGGTTGGGGTCGGGTGCGTCGAGTTCGACCGACGACGGTGCCGGGCGGCGCGCCGAGTGCAGCGGTGCGGTCGGTATCTCACCGCGGTCGGGGTGCGGTGCGCGAGGGGGTCGGGGGAGGAGAGCGCCCGGCGCCGGATCGGCGCCCGATCGTCCGGTCGCCTCGGGGACCGCGCCGCGACGTGCGCCCGACGACGTGACGTCGTCGGGAGTCATCGGGGCGGGGTTGCGTCGTCGGGTGCTGATGGTTACAGCATCCACGATCGGCGAAGGTGATGTGCGCCACCATGGCCGCGACGTGCCCAGTGCGCGTGTCGCACGCGGCCTCCCGGCGTGTTCGGCCCACCTCGGCGGCAGCAGCCTGGCCTCGAGATCGCAGTGCGCCTCGCGCCTCGACACCCGCGTGTGCCCCACACCGTGTCGCCCACGCGGGTGTCGGAACCGCTCGGTAGCATGGGCCCGTCCGTGCGGTGTGCCGGCCGATCGCCCGGGATACTGTGTCGCCCGGGTTCGACCGGGAACACCGACGGATTCCCCGTTCACCGACCCCCGGAGTCAGCTGCCAGTGACCGCTGCCGAAGACGTTGCCGCCGCCGCCATTTCGGGCCCCCCGCTCCGCGCCTGGCAGCGGCGTGCGCTGACCCGATACCTCGCGCGGGGGCCGAAGGACTTCCTGGCGGTCGCGACCCCGGGTGCGGGTAAGACCACCTTCGGTCTGCGCGTGGCGCGGGAACTCCTCGACGACCGGACGGTGGAGCAGATCACCGTCGTGACGCCGACCGAGCACCTCAAGCATCAGTGGGCCCAGGCCGCCGCTCGCGTCGGCATCTCGCTGGACTCCCGGTTCCGCAACGCGACCGGTCAGACCAGCTCCGACTATCACGGCGTCGCGCTGACCTATGCGCAGGTCGCCGCGCACCCGTCCCGGCACCGGGTGCGCACCGAGAATCGGCGCACGCTGGTGATCCTCGACGAGATCCACCACGGCGGCGACGCGAAGTCGTGGGGTGAGGCGATCCGCGAGGCCTTCGACGACGCCGAGCGACGACTCGCCCTGACCGGTACGCCGTTCCGATCCGACGACTCGCCGATCCCGTTCGTCACCTATGAACCCGAAGAGGGTGGGGTGTTGCGCTCGCGCGCCGACCACACCTACGGCTACTCCGACGCCCTCGCCGACGGCGTAGTGCGACCGGTGGTGTTCCTGGCCTATTCGGGCCAGGCGAGCTGGCGCACGAGTGCGGGTGAGGAGTTCACCGCTCGACTCGGCGAACCGCTGTCGGCCGAGCACACCGCGCGCGCGTGGCGGACTGCCCTGGACCCGCACGGGGACTGGATTCCCTCGGTGCTGCAGGCGGCCCACACCCGGCTGGGACAGATCCGCGCCGGCGGCATGCCCGATGCGGGTGGCCTGGTCATCGCCACCGATCAGACCGTTGCCCGCGACTACGCCGAACTGTTGCAGGCGATCACCGGAAGGATGCCGTCGGTCGTGCTCTCCGACGACCCGAAGGCGTCGTCGCGGATCGCGGAATTCGCCGAGTCCGACGACGAGTGGATGGTGGCGGTCCGCATGGTCTCCGAGGGCGTCGACGTTCCGCGGCTGGCCGTCGGCGTGTATGCGACGAGTTCATCGACGCCGTTGTTCTTCGCGCAGGCCATCGGCCGATTCGTCCGGTCGCGCCGACCGGGTGAGACCGCGAGCGTGTTCCTGCCGTCGGTGCCGGTGTTGCTGAACCTCGCCAGCCAGATGGAGGCCGAGCGCGATCACGTGCTCGGCAAGCCGCATCGGGACAGCGACGGCCTCGACGACGCCCTGCTGACCGACGCCAACAAGCAGAAGGACGAGCCGGGCGAGGAGGAGAAGGGTTTCCAATCCCTGCACGCCGACGCCGAACTCGATCAGGTGATCTTCGACGGCTCCTCATTCGGCACGGCGACGTTCTCCGGCAGCGACGAGGAATCGGACTACCTGGGTCTACCCGGCCTGCTCGACGCCGATCAGGTGCGCGCTCTCCTGCGTCAGCGGCAGGCCGACCAGGTCCAGACGCGTTCGGCCGCCCCGGTCACCACCCCGGCCGCCGACGCGGTCAAGCCCGCCGGTGAGAATCTGCACGCCTTGCGCAAGGAACTGAACACGCTCGTCGCGATGCACCACCATCGCACCGGGAAACCGCACGGGGTCGTGCACAGCGAACTGCGGAGCAAACTCGGTGGCCCACCGACCGCGATGGCCTCGGCGGATCAACTGCGCGAGCGGATCGCCGCCCTGCGTGAATGGCGCTGAGCGCTCGCGGACGACGAGAGGGCCCGGCAGGAACATTCCCGCCGGGCCCTCTCGTGGTGTGGGTCGGTCAGACGAGCTCGCCGGCCGACTGATCCACGGTGGCCTGCATTTCCACGAGGCGAGCCTCGTGCTCGTTGAAGTGGTGCCGGCAGAAGAGGAGTTCGCCGCCGTTGGGGAGTACGGCGCGCACCTTGGCCGCGGCGCCACAGCGATCGCAGCGATCCGATGCGGTCAGTGGCAGGGAGATCGGGGGTGTGGTCGCGATGTCTGGCATGGTTTCCTCCGTCCCGGTCCGGCACCTCTCGTGCCATTCCTTCGTGAGCCGGCACATCCGGGCGATGCGCCAACCTCACTGTGTCAGACGTTTTCGGCTTTCGTATTGTTCCGAAGCCCCGGCGAGTTGTGTCGTCACTCACCCGTTACACGGGTGGCGGCACCCGCAACATGGGATCCACAGACTGTTACCGGCAGTGCGACGCGGCTCACATCGCGGCGCAGGTGCGGACACTGGTGAACCCCGGTATCAGCCTGCCGGCGTCGCCACCGCGCCCGTCGCCGTGTCGCGTTCCTGTTCCTCGCGCAGGGAGCTGATGGCGTCGGAGGACTCCACCTCGCGGTCGCGCAGGTACTCGCGCAGTGAGTAGGCGAATGCCGCGGCCCACGCGAGTACCACCACCGTGTAGATCGCCGTCTGGATCGGACGGGCGATGTCGACGAGGTCGGCCCGCAGCAGGCTGCGCACGTTGGTGAGCACGATCAACCCGCCGACTGAGGCGCCGAGCAGACGCGGTGGGACGTGGCGGACCAGCCAGGCCGCCAGCGGCGCGGCGAGCACACCGCCGACGAGGATCGCACCGACCCACGCGAAGTTGATGCCCTGCGATCCCAGACTGAACAGGAATCCGAGGCTCGCGGCAACGGCGATGATGAACTCGCTGGTGTCGATCGAGCCGATCACCTTCCGTGGCTCGAGACGCCCGCTGGCCAGGATGGCCGGAGTGCCCACCGGTCCCCATCCGCCGCCGCCGGTGGCGTCGACGAATCCGGCGATCAGGCCGAGTGGGGACAGGAACCGTTTGCGCAGCGGCTTCCCGAGGTGCTGCCGGGGAATGCCACTGAAGGTGAATCGCACGAGGATGTAGAGACCCAGGGCCAACAGAATCGCG
>NZ_MVPX01000188.1:0-4305 GCF_002043085.1 Gordonia sp. i37
GCCCATGCCGAGACTGCCGTCGACCAGTTGGGCGGCAAAGCCGACGAGGCCGATGAGGACGATGGTGCGCATCAGGAGAAGTCTTTCGATGGAGGGATCGGGGTGTCGAATCAGACGGCAGAGTGCCCGACCGGACACAGCATCGACGCGACCCGCACCAGGTCGACGACACGGCGACGCACCAGAGGCGTTCCGGGTACATCGCGCGAAAGCGGCATGTCCGACATCGTAGGGGTGCTGCCGTCACCCCCTCGCATCCGCGAGTGCGTCCCGATCAGCGGGCCCGAAACCCTTGACAGAGCTGAGGAATCGGGGCCCAGACGCCGACTGCCCCGGCCGTCGGGCCGGGGCAGCAGGTGGATCGTGAGGGTGTCGGTCAGTCCAGGTAGTCGCGCAGGACCTGGGAGCGGCTGGGGTGGCGCAGTTTCGACATCGTCTTCGACTCGATCTGGCGGATGCGTTCGCGCGTGACGCCGTACACCTGGCCGATCTCGTCGAGAGTGCGCGGCTGGCCGTCGGTGAGGCCGAAACGCAGGCGGACCACGCCGGCCTCGCGCTCCGAGAGCGTCTCGAGGACCGATTGCAGCTGGTCCTGCAGCAGGGTGAAGCTCACCGCATCGACCGCGACGACGGCCTCGGAGTCCTCGATGAAGTCGCCGAGTTGCGAGTCACCTTCATCGCCGATGGTCTGGTCCAGCGAGATCGGCTCACGCGCGTACTGCTGGATCTCCAGAACCTTCTCCGGCGTGATGTCCATTTCCTTGGCCAGTTCCTCCGGCGTGGGCTCACGGCCCAGGTCCTGGAGCAACTCGCGCTGGATGCGACCGAGTTTGTTGATGACCTCGACCATGTGCACCGGGATGCGGATGGTGCGGGCCTGATCAGCCATGGCGCGGGTGATCGCCTGCCGGATCCACCAGGTGGCGTAGGTCGAGAACTTGTAACCCTTGGTGTAGTCGAACTTCTCGACGGCACGGATGAGGCCCAGGTTGCCTTCCTGGATCAGGTCCAGGAAGGCCATACCGCGACCGGTGTAGCGCTTGGCCAGCGACACAACCAGACGCAGGTTCGCCTCGAGAAGATGATTCTTCGCGCGGTTGCCGTCGCGTGAGATCCAGTTGAGATCGCGCTTCTGTGCGGTGCTGATCTTCTCGCCGGACTCCATGATCCGGCGCAGTCGCTCGGTCGCGAACAGTCCGGCCTCGATGCGCTTGGCGAGTTCGACCTCCTCCTCGGCGTTGAGCAGGGCGACCTTGCCGATCTGCTTGAGGTAGGCGCGCACCGAGTCGGCCGACGCGGTGAGTTCGGCGTCCTTGCGGGCCTGGCGCAGGGCTTCGGATTCCTCTTCGTCCCAGACGAAGTCGCCGGCGGTCTTGGTGTCGTCGGAGGACTTGGTGGCCGCAGCAGTGGCGGGTTTGGCCGCCGCGGGAGCGGCGGGGGTGGCTTCGGACTCCTCGTCGTCCTCGTCGTCGGCGGAGTCCTCGGCGTCTTCCTCGTCGTCGTCGGCGGTCAGATCGTCGGCGTCGATCTCGACGTCGTCGAGTACGGCGTCGGGGCCATCGAGTTCTTCGATCGAGGTGGGCTCGGTATCGGTGTCGTCGGGGGAGTCCGCGTCACCGGCGGCCTTCGGGGCGACCTTCTTCGCGGCGGTCTTGCGGGCAGGAGCCTTCTTGGCGGTCTTGCGAGCGGTGGCCTTCTTGGCCGCCTTCTTGGCGGTCTTCTTCGCGGGTGCCTTGTCAGCCGTGGGAGCGGTCGACGTCGTCGGGTCGGAGACCGTGGTCGGGTCGGAGACCTCTGCGTCGTTCTGGCGGGTCTGGGTGGCTGCCACGTACAACCTTTCGGATGCGAATCTTGACTGTCCTCGCGGCAGCGTCGGCCGTCGCGGATGAGGGCTTGGTGCGGCGCACATGGCACCGGTGCGGACCATTGTAACGACACCACCCCCACCGATGTGACAAAGGCCAGGTCAACGGCAGTGTTGGAAGGTCACGATCTACACGCGGAGGCCCTGATCGACGGCCATGGCCGCCCCGACGATGCCCGCGGTGTTGAGCAGGGCCGCGGCCTCGACGGGGGTGGAGTTGGTCAGCAGCGGAATCCATTTCGCCGACTTGCGACTGATCCCGCCACCGACGATGAACAGTCGCGGCCAGAACAGCGCCTCATAGGTTTTGAGGACCTCGGAGACCTTCTCGGTCCACTTCTCATACGACCATCCCTTGTCTTCCTTGACCTTCGACGACGCCTGGTGCTCGGCCTCCTTCTTGCCCACCTGGAGGTGGCCGAGTTCGGTGTTGGGCACCAGTGTTCCGTCGTTGAGGATCGCCGAGCCGATACCGGTTCCGAAGGTCAGCAGCATCACGACGCCATTGACGCCCTTGCCCGCCCCGTAGGCGTCCTCGGCCATACCGGCGGCATCGGCGTCATTGAGGACCGAGACCTTCCGGCCGTCGAGATTCTTGCTGAACAGTTCGTAGACGTCGGTGCCGATCCAGCCCTTGTCGATGTTGGCCGCGGTGCGCATGATCCCGCCGGTGATGACCCCCGGCAGGGTGATGCCGACCGGTCCCTGCCAGTCGAAGTGCGCGACGACCTCGGCGACCCCGCCGGCGACCGCGTCGGGGGTGGCCGGCTGCGGGGTGAGCACCTTGAACCGTTCACCTATCAGGGCACCCGTGTCGAGATCGACGATGCCGCCCTTGATACCGGAGCCGCCGACGTCCACGCCGAAGGCGAGATTGGTTGCCGTCGAAGTCTTTTCGTCCGAAGCCCGATCTCCTTCGCGTGCGGAGGCGGTGGGGGAGCCGGGCGTGCCGGACTCGGTCATGGCGGGTCCTCTCGATACGGATCGATGGTGATCGGGTATGACGCGTCTCCAGGCTATCCAGGCGGGCATCGTGGTGCAGCGAGGATGGCCAATCCGTCCCGGGAGGTGTCGGTCAGTGCGGTGAGCCCCGTCTCACCGGATGCCCGAACGCCCGCTCGCGGCGCCGGATGTGCTCACATGGACAGGTGGAGCAACGAGGCAGTGATCCCGTCGGCCGGAACGTCGCATCCGAGGGCGTGCCGTCGGCGAATGTGACAGTCGAGAGTCCTGCCGCGCTGGCCGAGCTCGCCGTCGAGATCGCGGAGGCCGCGGCCGACCATGTTCGTCGCCGACGTCCGGAACTCTTCGGCGGTCCGGGTCCTCAGGCCGCCGCCGACGGCATCGAGGCGGTGACCACCAAGTCGACGCCGACCGACCCGGTCACCTTGGCGGACACCGAAACCGAGCAACTGATTCGGGATCGCCTCCGCACGGCCCGACCGGCCGACGAAATCCTGGGCGAGGAGTCCGGCGGCGCCGTCGATGTGCCGACCGGGGTGCGCTGGGTCGTCGATCCCATCGACGGGACCGTCAACTTCATGTACGGCATCCCGGCCTATGCGGTGTCGGTGGCCGCGCAGGTCGACGGTCGTTCGGTGGCGGGCGCGGTGGTCGACGTCGCGCGGGCGGTCACCTATCACGCGGCCGAGGGCGGCGGCGCGTTCCTGCGCGCCGGCGGTGAGACGGTGCCGTTGCGCTGCAACGGCATCGAGCGGGTCGAGCTCGCCCTCGTCGCCACCGGATTCGGATACGACGCGGAGCGCCGGCGGGAGCAGGGGGCGATCGTGGCGCAATTGCTGCCCCGGGTACGCGACCTCCGTCGCATCGGCGCGGCGGCACTCGATCTGTGCATGGTCGCCAGCGGGGCGGTCGATGCCCACATCGAGCACGGGCTCAGCCCCTGGGATTGGGCGGCGGGCGGATTGATCGCCGCCGAGGCCGGAGCGGTCGTCCATCTGCCACCGGCCGATTCGCGGTCCTGCGACGGCCACGCGACGATCGCGGTGGCTCCCGGGATCGCCGACGACTTCGTCGCGCTGCTCGAGGATCTCGGTGCGCGTCGGGCACTTCCGGCTCGCGACTGACGCTCCCCTCCGACCGCGGGCGTCGTTCAGCAGGGTTGGGCGTGCACCGCTTTCACCAGCCCCGGATCAACTCCGGCCTGCGGGTTCTTGGGGTCGGCCGAACGCAGCGCCTCGAGTGCGGCCTGCGCGTCCTGTGACTGCTCGCGCGGCTTGTAGTACTCACCGAGTGCGACGTCGACGTCGGTACCCCGGCGGCCGTCGTTGATCAGCTGGGCGCACGGGATCGCCAGCCACACCGACGCGGCGGCGGCCTGTCCGGCGGGGCCGAACCGGATCTGGGCGACGCAGTCCAGGTCGTGATTCGGGTAGATCGGGTCGTCACCGAACGCGGTGTCGCTGGCCGGGGTGAACCCC
>NZ_MVPX01000189.1:0-1930 GCF_002043085.1 Gordonia sp. i37
GGGTCGAGCGCGCCGGCGATGAATGCCGGGCCCGACCGCCGATTCTGGCCCAACTCTAGAGGGTGGCCACCGCGACGGAGCGCAGGCGGCGCCGACTAGGGGATGGTCGTCGCCGACGCCTCATGCGGCGGTTTCATCCGGCTTGCACACACTGTTGACTCTGCGGTGGTCGTGCACTAGGCTTCGGGCGCCCGCACTCCCGAGTCCGCTGGAGTTCTGGCAACCAACTGTGATCAACATCACAACTGTCTGGTCGATGATCGGTAACGAATCACACCGGTCATGACGTTGTAGTGACGCCGGCAAGACAATCCCGGCGACTTAGCGCCCCAGCGGTCCAGGTCACGAGCCGACGACCCCAGGTCGCGCTCCTTCAACCAGGTAAGGCACACAATGGCTACTGATTACGACGCCCCACGGCGCACGGAGTCCGAGGACCTGAACGAGGACTCGCTCGAGGAGCTGAAGGCACGGCGCAGTGAGGCGCAGTCGGCTGCTGTCGACGTCGACGAAAGCGATACCGCCGAGTCGTTCGAACTGCCCGGCGCCGACCTCTCCGGAGAAGAACTCTCGGTTCGGGTCATCCCGAAGCAGGCCGACGAATTCACTTGCACCAGTTGTTTCCTCGTCTACCACCGCAGCCGTCTGGCCCGTGAGAACGGCGCGAGCATGATCTGCGTGGACTGCGCCTGATCGACCCCACCCGACGGATCCGCCCTCCGGGCGGATCGTGGTGGGGCCCAGGGTGCCACCCCGTCACCGGTTGCTCGTCGGGATGTTCACCCGTTGCCGGCGGCTGCGTCGGCAACGCCCAACGCGCTCAACAGTTCTGCGGGCCTGCGCGTCGACACCAACCAGTACGGAGTCGGATCGTCCGGGTCGTCCAGAACGAGCAACACCATCGTCTTCACCCATGCGTGATGGATCAGGAACGCCGCGGGGTCGAGCTGCCGGCCCAGGGCGGCACTCTTCGCCGATGCCGGCACCGATGCTCCTCGTGCGATGACCGACCGTGGCAGCCGCGCCTTCCCGGCGTGCAGCTCACCGTAGGCGGTCACCCGAATTCGGGTGTGTCCCATCGACACCAGAACCAACGCACACACGATCGCCGCGCCGAGGTAACCGAGCAGACCCCACGGCGAATCATGCGCCGACAGCTGGATCTCATGACCCACCACGCCGGCCACCACCGCGGCGGCCAGCCACCACCACCACGGCACCGACAGTCGCTCGGCGTACCGATCACCCTCGCCTGCGTCACCGTTGCCACCGTCACCGGCACGATCCGTCCCCGACTCAGAGTTCGAGGAGACCACTGCGTCGGACTCCTCGGCAGCCTCCGTGTGGGGGTCGTCCGTGCGGGGTTCGTGGGTGCGGGGTTCGGCGGCACTGCGGGGTTCCGGGTCACTCACACCCCTCAGCGTAGTCTTCCCCCGTGGCCTCAGAATTCCCCCCTGTGACCGGGTCCGACCCGTCCGATTCGTCCCCGTCCCATCCGATCCCACCGGTCCGGATTCAACGACTCGACCCCGACATCGCACTGCCCGCGCGCGCCCATCCCGGTGATGCCGGGGTCGATCTGTGCTCCACCATCGATCTCGAACTCGGGGCCGGGCGTCGACAACTCGTGGGCACCGGGATCGCGATCGCACTGCCGTACGGCACCGTCGGCCTGGTCCACCCCAGATCCGGACTCGCCGCGCGCGCCGGTCTGTCGATCGTCAACGCTCCCGGCACGATCGACGCCGGGTACCGCGGTGAGATCAAGGTGTGTCTGATCAACCTCGATCCGACCGAGACCATCCACATCTCGCGCGGTGACCGCATCGCGCAGCTGGTGATCCAACGAGTCGAACTGCCCGAGTTCGTCGAGGTCACCGAACTGGACGAGACGAGCCGTGGCTCGGGCGGATACGGGTCCAGCGGCGGG
>NZ_MVPX01000019.1:0-1655 GCF_002043085.1 Gordonia sp. i37
GGCGGGCGGGTATGACGATCGTGATCATCTCCCACGACTTCGCCTCCCTCGGCGACGTGTGCGATCGCCGCGTCCACCTGGTGCGCGGTGTCCTCACCGAAGGCGGCACCGACCACGTCCACGACGGTCCCGCGCTCGACATCAACCCGCACGAGCCCGAGGTGACCGACGCCGCCCGGCCGACGCTGTTCCGCGGAAAGAGGTCTCACGAATGACGATGCGTACGGTGCCACTACGTCAGGTGCCCGGCGATTCGGTGATCCACCGGCTCTGGGCGGGCACGAAGCTCCTCGTGGTTCTCGTGCTCAGCGTGATGACCTGGGTGCTGCCGTCGTGGCCGGCACTCGGCATGGTCGCCGCGGTGCTGGTGATCACCGCGCTGATCGCCGGCATCCCCTTGGGCGCGATTCCCCGGCCGCCGTGGTGGTTCTGGGGGCTGTTGCTCCTCGGAGCGGCCGTCAATGCCGCGGTCAGTGTTGCCGCTGTGGTCGTGTTCGCGCGGGCCACCGCGTTGGGCCTGGTGCTGGTCGCCACCTCCATCCTGGTCATCTGGACGACGCCGCTGGCCGACGTCGCCCCCGCGATCGCGACGTTGATGCGCCCACTGCGATGGCTGCGGCTGCCCGTCGACGAGTGGGCCGTCTCGATCGCCCTGTGCCTACGTGGCCTGCCGATGCTCATCGAGGAGCTACGTCTGCTGCGCGCGGCACACCGGCTGCGACCGACCGCGCCGGCCGACTCCGGACACCCGGCCGCCGAGATGGGCATCATCGACATGGTGGTCGCGGCGATGAGTTCGGCACTGCGTCGTGCCGAGGAGATGGCCGAGGCGATCACCGCGCGCGGCGGCACCGGCCGCCTCACCGCCTACCCGTCCCGACCGCATCGGCGGGACTGGTTCGTGCTCGGCATCGTTGCCGTCGCCTGTGCCGGGGCGATCACGGCGACGGTGCTGCTGTAGTCGCCCCGGGCGGATCAGTTCGGGCACTGAGCGGTGAAGTGCCAGACCGTGCTTTCCGAATCTGTGGAGACCCGCACAGTGACCACCGAGGAAGAGCCCCGCGGTACTGCGACCCGGATACTTCCCGAGCCCGGTCCCGACAGGGGGCGATTGAACTTGTTCGCTGACTCGGAACCGCGCCATCCGGTGGTGGCGATCTGCTTGTTCTGATAGATCACATCGAACTTGTCAGGTTCGTCCTCCGCGTTGAAGTTTAGGACGAACGATGTCGGGCCGGTCCGACCGATACTCTTGGGGAAGTTCTGCGGTTCGGAAGCGAAACCTCCGGAGCGCGGCGTGTTTTCGACGTCGCAGGGCGTTACCGGGCCGCTATAGGCCGGGTCCTGTGTCCCGTCGGCCTGGGCCAGCCCGGGGGCGGCGACGGCCAAAGCGGCTGCGGACAGGGCGGTGGCGCAGAGGGCGCGCATGGTGCGAGAGGGCACGAGTTCTCCTTCGAGGGAACGTCACGGTGAACAGAGCAGTGCGACGCTAACCGCCTCGGGCATATCGCCGATATCGGTCGTTCGGTCCATTCATCTCTGTTCGGTGTCGTCCGTTCGGCCGAAAAATGCTCTATGGCACCAGAATTGGGGACACCAACGGTTTGCCGGGGCAACGATCGGGCCCTGCGTGGATCGGCCCGCACAACGGCGAC
>NZ_MVPX01000190.1:0-5891 GCF_002043085.1 Gordonia sp. i37
CGCGCTCTCCGGGACTGTGGCGTGAGGTCGTGCGTGAACTCGCGGCCTCCCTGCGGGACGAAGGCGCGACCACCAGCGTCGAGGACGGGCATTGGGGGCGAGAGGTACTCGCCGAGGTGCCCGGTGGCGCACACCGGTTCATCGGGGTCGACGGTCCACGGTGGATGGTGCGGTGTGTTGCCAGTGGCCCGGCCGAATCCGCGGGCCCACTCGCACAACTCGCGCGTGCCGTCCTCGCCGAGTCGGTGGTGCGGCGCGGCAAGGATCCGGTGCCGCCCCGCGAAATGCTGCCGATCGTCCTGCCTCCCGTCCTCGCCGAGCAGGTCGCCGCCGCCCAGCAGCAGATGTTCGCCGACGACCCGGCCGCCGGTGCACCGACCGGTTCCGTCGACAACACCCCCGACGACAACCTTGCCGCCGACAATCTCGCCGTGTCGAACGCTCCGGGCGAAACCCCCGCCCCCGCACAGGTCCCCGAGCAGCCGACACCCGAGACCGAGCGCATCGCCGGCGGTGCGCTCGATCAGATCGAGCAGGCCACCGTCATCCGCGAGGTGCCTCCCGCCGACGACAGTGGGACACCGGAGGGCGCACCCGACGCCGATGACGCGCCCCCGCCGTCGGCGGGTTCGGCGATGCAACGCTTCCGCCGTCGCCGCGGCAAGCGCTGACCACCCACTTACCCCGTACCGAGCGGGCTCACCGCTCGGTTGTTGCGGCACTCTCGTCGACCAGGGACTGCCATCCGGTGGCGCACGCGCGCCCCAACACCGCCGGATCGGTACCCCACTGCGTCAGGTGAACCCGTTGCAGTTGCGCGCGAGGTGCTGCGCGACACCACGACTGCGCGACGGCCCACGGATGGAGCGGGTCGTCGTCGGCGGCGACCACCGCCAGCGGCACGGACAGAGTGGCGATCCGGTCGAGGTCCGGGGCGCGATATGCCGCCGCCCGTTCGAGCTGGGTGACGAGTCCGGGATACAGGGCCCGCCACGACCGGGCGAGCTCATTCGCCAACCATGTCGGGCTCGTCGACGACATCGCATCGATCGTCGCGTCCAGGCCGTCGGTACGCAGGGCTGCCGCGGTCATCGCCGCGCCGGTCGCGGCAAGTGCGGTACTCGGCTCGCCACTCCACGCCGGCATCGCCGCCCACACCCCGACGCAACGATGCCGGCCCGGCCCGAGCGCCCACTCCAGCGCCAGGGCGGCACCGATGGAGAACCCGCCCACCAACACCCGGGCGTGGTCGGCAGTGAACTGCCGCAGCGCGTCACGGTGTCCGCCGATGAGATCGTCGGTCGGGTCGAGGGCGATCAGGTCGACGCCGATCTCGCGGGCCGCGGGACCGAACGCGCGGCGGACGAAGTCGGCGTCCGAACCCGTCCCCGGCATCACGATGAGGACGTCCGCCGGGTGACACTCGGCCCGCTCGCCGGCGCTCCCGGAGCCGGTCAACCTGCGGGTGTGGATTCGGTTGTCATTCGCGGGCATGCACAGATCATGCCGCGCGTTGTACGCGATGAGGACATGGGTCTACGCTGAGCCGAAAGTACCCGCGTCGGAAGACGAGAAGGCCGAGAACCACAGCCCAGCAGGCTCGTGCCCTCCGAGCGGAAACGAAGTCTCTCTGGAGGTTGTGATGCCGACGGCCGGTTATCTCAAGCGGCTGACGAAACGGTTGACGGAAGATCTCGGCAATGCGGATGCGGAGCAGATCGCCGCCGAGTCCGAGGCAACCGGAGCGCAGCGCGCCGTCGAATGTTGTCGAGGCGACGAGGTCACCATGCACGGCGAGTTGCGTGCGGTGGAGACGTGTTCGCGTGCCGCCAAGAGCGGGGTCAAGGCCGAGTTCTTCGACGGGACCGACACGGTCATCCTGAAATGGTTGGGACGTAACCGCATTCCCGGCATCGAGCCCGGGCGCAAACTCACCGTCCGCGGCCGCCTCGCCGAGCACGACGGGTTCAAGGTGGTCTACAACCCGTACTACGAGCTGTACGGCTCGGAGGAGTGATCCCGCCGATCCCGCGCTGATCGGCCGGTCACTGCGGGACCCGCATCGCCTCGTGCAGCGCGGGCTCGGTCTCCGCGGGAGCGATGAACACCAGTTCGTCGCCACCTTCGATCGGATCGTCACGCTCGGGCACGATCACCCGACCACCCCGCAGTATCGCCACCAGGGCGGCATCGCGCGGCAGGCTCAGCTTGTGGACCGGCCGGCCGGCCAGCGGTGTGTTGGCGGGCAGCGTCAGCTCCACGAGATTCGCCTGGCCCTGCCGAAATGTCATGAGCCGTACCAGATCTCCGACCGACACGGCCTCTTCGACGAGGGAGGCGAGCAGTCGTGGCGTCGAGACGGCGACGTCGACACCCCATTCCTCGCCGAACAGCCATTCGTTGCGGGGATCATTTACCCGCGCGACCACCCGATTGACCGCGAACTCGGTCTTCGCGAGCAAACTGACGACGAGATTGGCCTTGTCGTCACCGGTGGCGGCAATCATGACGTCGAAGGACTGCAGCTCCGCCGACTCCAGATTCGACAATTCGCACGCGTCGGCGAGCAGCCACTGCGCACCGGGCACCGCGTCGGTGTCGATGTGCTCGGCATTGCGCTCGAACAGGGTGACCTGGTGGGCGTTGACGAGGAGCTCGCGGGCGATGGAGCGTCCGACCGCGCCGGCCCCGGCGATGGCGACTTTCATTGACGTACTCCTCAGTCGGCGTCGATCGGTGACGCGGCAATCGTACGGGTCTCGGCGAGGCGCTCGAGCAGCACCGCGGCGAACACCACGTCGTCCTGCTGCAAGACTGTCTTCGCTTCCGGCAGAACGGGATTGCCGACACGATTGATGAACGAGATCCGTGCTCCGGTCAGTTCCTGGAACTTCACCACGGTCGTCCCGATCCACGACTCGTCGATCTCGAGCTGGGCGATCGCGAGCGTGCCCGACGGGTCGCGCCACTCGGTCGTGGTGGAGACCTCGCCGAGTGCGGAGACGAACCGCTCGGTCGTCCACGGCACGGTGGCCACGGTCGGAATGCCCAACCGCTCGTAGACCGCGGCACGTTTGGCGTCATAGATACGCGCGACCACCCGCTCCACGTCGAAGGTCTCGCGGGCCACCCGCGCGGAGATGATGTTGGAGTTGTCGCCGGAGGACACCGCGGCGAAGGCATCGGCCTGCTCGATCCCGGCCTTGATCAACACATCACGATCGAATCCGACCCCGACGATGCGCTGACCGGTGAACCCGTCGCCGAGCCGGGTGAACGCAGAGGGGTTGCGGTCGATGACCGCTACCTCGTGACCGCGCTTGACCATCGCCCGAGCCAACGACGAGCCCACCCGGCCGCAGCCCATGATGACTACCCGCAAGAAAATCGATCCTTCCTTCCCGGCGCATGCCACCGGGAGGCGACGCGTCGCCGGGGAGCCGGCCGTGCACCGGTGTCGGTCCACGCAGAGATGAACCTACCCGTAGGGGCCGTGCCGTGATGCGGGTCCTGGTGGCCTTCATCTGACCGAGGTCTTAGTGTTGCGTGGTGCCCACCGTGTCAAAGGTGCCCGTTGCGACAAAACGCCTGCTTCTGGGTCGACCGTTTCGCAGCGACAGTCTCGGCCACACGCTGTTACCCAAACGCATCGCGCTACCCGTGTTCGCCTCCGACGCCATGTCATCGGTCGCCTACGCGCCCCAGGAGATCTTCCTGGTGCTCTCCGTTGCCGGGCTCTCGGCGCTGGCCTACACACCCTGGGTGGCGATCGCGGTCGCGATCGTGATGGCGGTGGTCGTCGCCAGCTACCGGCAGAACGTGCACGCCTATCCCTCCGGCGGCGGCGACTACGAGGTCGCCACGGTCAACCTCGGCCCCACGGCCGGACTGACCGTCGGCAGTGCGCTGCTGGTCGACTACGTCCTGACCGTCGCGGTGTCGATCTCGTCAGCGGCGGAGAACATCGGGTCGGCCATCCCGTTCGTGTCCGAACATCGCGTGTGGTTCTGCGTGGCCGCGATCATCATCCTGGCCGCGGTGAACCTGCGCGGGCTCAAGGAATCGGGCACCGTACTGGCCATTCCGACCTACGCGTTCATCGTCGGCGTGCTCGGCATGCTCATCTGGGGGTTCACCGAGATCTTCATCCTCGGACGCGAGGTCCGTTCGGAGACCGCGGGATTCGAGATCCGAGCCGAGCACAGCCACCTGATGGGCATCGCCTTCGTCTTCCTGATCGCGCGGGCCTTCTCCTCGGGATGCGCGGCGCTGACCGGGGTCGAAGCCATCAGCAACGGCGTGCCGGCGTTCCGGAAACCCAAGTCCCGCAACGCGGCGACCACCCTGCTGTTGCTCGGGTCGATCGCGATCGTCCTGCTGCTGGGCATCGTCTTCCTCGCCGAGCGGATCGGCGCCAAATACGTGATGAACCCGGCGGAGGACCTCATCGGCGCACCCCCCGGCTACCAGCAGAAGGCGATGATCGCCCAACTCGCGCACGCGGTGTTCGACACCTTCCCGGCCGGGTTCTACTTCGTCGCGACCGTCACCGCGCTGATCCTGATGCTGGCCGCCAACACCGCGTTCAACGGATTCCCGGTGCTCGGTTCGGTACTCGCCCAGGATCGCTACCTGCCCCGGCAGCTGCACACCCGCGGCGACCGGCTGGCGTTCAGCAACGGCATCCTGTTCCTCGCGGTCGCCGCGATCGCATTCGTGGTCGCCTTCGGCGGTGAGGTGACCTCACTGATCCAGCTCTACATCGTGGGCGTGTTCGTGTCGTTCACGCTGAGCCAGACCGGCATGGTGCGCCACTGGACCCGGTTGTTGCGCACCGAGACCGACCCGAAGGCGCGCCGCCGGATGATGCAGTCGCGGGTGATCAACACCGTCGGCCTGGTGATGACGGCGACCGTGCTGGTGGTCGTGCTCATCACCAAGTTCACCGCCGGTGCCTGGATCGCGATCCTGGCGATGGTCATCCTGTTCGTGCTGATGAAGGCGATCCACCATCACTATGCGACCGTGCAGCGCGAACTCGAGCGCACCCCCTCCGACGACGAGGCGGTACTACCGAGCCGCACCCACTCGATCGTGCTGGTCTCGACGCTGCACCTGGCGACCAAACGTGCGTTGCTGTTCGCCCGGGCCACCCGCCCCGACGTGCTCGAGGCGGTCACCGTCAACGTCGACGACCGCGACACCCGCCGACTGGTCTCCGAATGGGAGGACAGCGATCTGCGGGTGCCGCTCAAGGTGATCGCGTCGCCCTACCGCGAGATCACCCGCCCGATCATCGACTACGTGCGTCGCGTGCGTCGGGAATCGCCGCGCGACGTGATCACCGTGTTCATCCCCGAATACGTGGTGGGCCATTGGTGGGAACAGATCCTGCACAACCAGTCGGCGTTGCGGTTGAAGACACGTCTGCTCTTCGAACCCGGGGTGATGGTGACCTCGGTGCCCTGGCAGCTCACGTCGTCCGATCGCCGCAAGGCCGACCTCGACTACCACGCACCCGGTGACACCCGCCGGGCACTCGGTGGCGGCCCCGAGTGACGAGCGCACCCTCCGGCGCGCTGACGCTGCGGGTACGCCGACCCGCCAACGGTGGGTCCGCCATCGCCCACGCCGACGACGGCCGGGTCGTGTTCGTGCGCGGCGCGATCCCGGGCGAACTGGTCACCGCGAACATCGTCGAGGACAAGTCGGGATTCCTCGTCGCCGAGGTGACCGAGGTACTCGAGCCGTCGACACATCGACGCGACCCGCTCTGCTCCGCCGCCGCACACGGCGCCGGCTGCTGCGATCTCGCGCATGTCTCCGTCGAACACGCCCGCACCCTGAAGACCGAGATCCTCACCGACGTCCTGCGGCGGATCGGCGGGGGG
>NZ_MVPX01000191.1:0-6017 GCF_002043085.1 Gordonia sp. i37
GTCGATGCCCACGGGCGTGCCGGACTGCACCGGCGCGGCGAGGCCGGCCTCGTCGTCGGCCGGCCCTGCGCGCAAACCGATCCGCGCCTGACCGACCTCACGGCGCTCGACGGGCGGTTCACCCCGCACGCCGACCTCGCGCTCGTACTCGACGACGACGGCGCGCGACACCTCACCGAGATCGCGCCCGCCGACGACACGACCACACGTGCTCGCGGTGGTCGTCGAGCCGGCGGTGGTCGTCGCGCCGCACAGCAACGTCGGCGGCGCCCCGAACGACCGCGGACGACACGAGTGATCGAGGGACACACCGCCGCGCGCCACCGGGTCGGCGAGCGAACCTGGGACATCCCGGTGACCGGATTCTGGCAGGGGCACCGGGCCGCCGCCGGAGTGTATGCGCGGACCGTCGCCGATCTCGTTGCGCGCCACACCGACTCGGTCGGGACATGCTGGGATCTGTATGGCGGCGCCGGGATCTTCGCTGCCACGCTGACCGACACCCTGCATGCGCAGGCGGTGCACATCGTGGATTCCGACGCCGGGGCACTGGCCGCCGCCGAAGCGACCTTCGCCGATGACGACGGCGTCGAGGTGCACCGCGGCGAGGTCGCCGCAACCATCGGTGGACTCCCCGACGCCGGGGTCGTCGTGCTCGATCCACCCCGGACGGGGGCCGGTGCACGGGTGATCGGACAACTCGCCGCGGCCGGCCCGGACGTGGTGGTGCACGTCGGTTGCGACGTCGCGAGGTTCGCCCGCGACCTGGGATTCTTCGCCGAGAACGGGTATCAGACCCGCGAGATCCGCGGATTCGACGCATTTCCGCTCACCCATCACATCGAGGCGATCGCCGTGCTCGTGCGGTCGAACTCACGCCCGCTGCCGCGCTCGGCGGACCGGGGTGCGCCACCGGCGACCGTAGACTGACACACATGCTCCCGCGCGCACCTGTCGGTGTGCCGGGTAGCCCGCCGGGTACGCACCACGTCGCCCGGGAGCGAGACGATCAGTGATGGAGGATCAGATGGGCCTGCTGGAGCGCATCAACTCACCAGCCGACCTGCGGACGCTGTCGGCCGCAGAGGTCGACGCGCTGGCGGGCGAGATCCGCGAGTTCCTGATCCAGAAGGTGTCGGCGGTCGGCGGCCACCTCGGGCCCAACCTCGGTGTCGTCGAGCTGACCCTGGCCATTCATCGTGTGTTCGATTCACCCATCGACCCGGTGATCTTCGACACAGGCCACCAGTGCTACGTCCACAAGATCGTCACCGGGCGACGCGAGGGCTTCGATTCGCTCCGGCAGCGCGGCGGGTTGACCGGCTATCAGGAGCGGTCCGAGAGCCCGCACGACTGGGTGGAGTCCTCGCACGCCTCGGCGGCACTGTCCTACGCCGACGGGCTCGCGAAATCGTTCGCGCTGACCGGCCAGGACGACCGGACGGTCGTCGCGGTGGTCGGCGACGGGGCGTTGACCGGCGGGATGTGCTGGGAGGCGATCAACAACATCGCCGCCGCCGATCGTCGCGTGGTGATCGTCGTCAACGACAACGGCCGGTCCTACGCGCCGACGATCGGCGGGCTGGCCCGGCATCTGTCCGGGCTGCGGCTGCAGCCCGGTTACGAGCGGGTCCTCGACGAGGGCCGGCGTGTGGTCAAACGGTTGCCGGTGGTCGGCGACCCGGCCTACGCCGTTCTGCACGGGGTCAAGAGCGGACTGAAAGACCTTCTCGCGCCACAGGAGATGTTCACCGACCTCGGCCTCAAGTACGTCGGCCCGGTCGACGGCCACGACGTCGAGGCGCTCGAATCGGCGTTCACGCAGGCCCGTTCGTTCGGTGGGCCGGTCATCGTGCACACCGTCACGCGCAAGGGCATGGGCTATGCGCACGCCGAGAACCACGAGGCCGACCAGATGCACTCCACCGGCGTCATCGATCCGGTGACCGGCCGGGCGAAGTCCGTGGCACCGCAGGATTGGACGTCGGTGTTCTCCACGGCACTCGTCGAGGCGGGGGCGGCCCGCGAGGACGTCGTGGCGATCACGGCCGCGATGCCCGGTCCGACGGGTCTGACACCCTTCGGTGAGAAGTATCCCGACCGGATGTTCGATGTCGGGATCGCCGAGCAGCATGCCATGACCTCGGCGGCCGGGCTGTCGCTCGGCGGTCTGCATCCGGTGCTCGCCATCTACTCCACGTTCCTCAACCGTGCATTCGATCAGTTGCTGATGGACGTTGCGCTGCTCGAGCTGCCGGTCACGCTGGTCCTCGACCGATCGGGGATCACCGGTCCCGATGGGCCGAGCCATCACGGGATGTGGGATCTCTCGCTGCTCGCGATGGTCCCCGGGATGCGGGTTGCGGCTCCCCGCGACGCCGTGCGGCTCCGCGAAGAACTCGACGAGGCGCTCGCCGTCGACGACGGGCCCACCGCACTGCGATTCTCCAAAGGTGCTGTGCCCGAAGATATCCGCGCTGTGGTGCGTCTCGACGACGGAGTCGATGTGTTGCGTCGGGGCACCCCGTCGGCCGAACCGATCGGTGGTGACGTGCTCATCGTCGCGGTCGGGGCGTTCTGCTCGCTGGCCCTCGACACCGCCGAACGGCTGCGTAGTCAGGGCATCGAGGCCACCGTCGTCGATCCCCGGTGGGTGCTCCCGGTTCCGGCGTCGATCACCGAGATCGCCGGCCGGCACCGGTTGGTGGTCACCCTCGAGGACAGCGGTGTGCACGGAGGGGTGGGGTCGGCGGTGGCGACCGCGCTCGGTATCGCCGAGGTCACCGTTCCGGTGCAGAACCGCGGTATCCCACAGCAATTCATCGCACACGCCTCACGCGGGGAGATCCTCGCCGAGCTGGGATTGACCGCGCAGGATCTGGCGCGCTCGATCACCGCGACCGTCTCCGGGATGCATTTGACACCGGGGCTCGACCGTCACGAGTTCGCCGACACCGGCCTCGACGCGTCGCGTGCGGATCGTTCGCTGCGTGAGGTCGACGGCCCCGACCCCGAGTAGACCGCGCCGGAGCAGTTCGGCCGGCAGTAGTTCGACCAGCGGTGGTTCGGGACCGCCGCGCTATGGCGACAAGTGCTGTCGCAGGGGTTCTTTCGGTGCGAGATCGGTTCCGCAGGTCAGCTCTGGCCCGGCGTCGGCGAGGTGCTCGACGTGGCCTCGTTCAGCGCTGCGGTGATCGGGCCGACCGTCAGCGAACGCTGCCAGTCGCGGGCGTCGCCGGCCGCCAGGCGGGCGTCGACCGCCGCCTCGGTGATCGGGGGATCGATTCCCTCCCAACACAACTGGCGCACCAGGTCGGGTGTCAGCAGATTCTCCGGGGGTAGTGTGTGCTCCTCGGCGATCTGTTTGACCAGCGGCCGGACCGCGCTCGCGCGTGCCGCGGCCTCCGGGTTGCGTTGATCCCAGCGGCTGATCGGCGGGGGACCGGTGGCCGGAGTCTTGCGTGGCGGGAGTTCGGCCTCGGGCAGGTCGCGTGCGCGCAGTAGGGCCGAGAGCCAGATCCCGGCCTGCCGTCGTTGCCGCGGCCCGCCGAAGACCGGAAGGCGGGTCAGCTCGTCGGTGGTCGACGGTGCGGCAGCGGCGGCGGTGATGATCGCCGAGTCCGGCAGCACCCGACCGGGCGCGACGTCGCGTCGCTGCGCGATCTCCTCACGTGCCGACCACAATTCGCGGACCGCTGCCAGCCCCCGGGCGGTCTTGACGGTGTGGATGTTGGCGGTCCGCCGCCAGCGATCGGTGCGCGGCGGCGACGGTGGACGGCGCAGCACATATGCGAATTCCTCGGCCGCCCAGTCACTTTTCCCCGCGTCGCGCAGGGCGGCGTCCATCGCGTCGCGTAACTCGATGAGTACCTCGACGTCGAGTGCGGCGTAGTTGAGCCACTCCGCGGGCAGTGGGCGCTTCGACCAGTCGGCGGCCCCGTGGCCCTTCTGCAGCCCGAATCCGAGGAACTGTTCGACCATCGCGGCCAGATTGACCTTGGTCAGCCCGAGCAGCCGGCCGGCGAGTTCGGTGTCGAAAAGCGTGGTGGCGTGGAATCCCAGCTCGCGTAGGCACGGTAGATCCTGGTCGGCGGCATGCAGAATCCACTCGGGTTCGGCCAATGCGTCGATCACCGGCAGCAGTGCCTCGGGTTCCTCGATCGGGTCGAGTAAGAAGCTGCCCGCGCCGGTTCGGCGGATCTGGATCAGGTAGGCGCGTTGCGAGTAGCGGTAGCCCGATGCCCGCTCGGTGTCGAGCGCGACCGGACCGCTGCCCGCCGCCAATCGTTGTGCCGCATCGGCGAAGTCGGCGGCCGACGACAGGACCGGCGGCACCCCCTCACGCGGTGCCAACAGCGGGGTGACGGGCGGGGAGTCCGACGCGGACTCCTCCGCGGCTCCGATCGGGTCCGCGTCGCTCACGCCGACCCGAGTTCGGTGACCCCGACCGGCGGCAGGCCCGCCGCCGAGGACAACACCTCGCAGAACCCCTCGAGGTGACCGCCGAGGCCGTCGGAGGTCGGCGCGGTCCACGAGGCGCGTAACTCGAGTTGATGAGCCCGCGGGGGGCCGGCGATGTCGCCGTAGCGCACCGACGTCGTCGAGGTGACGGTGCCGCCGAGGGCGGTCACCTCCACCCGGCCGCCGGAGCTGGCGTGCACACTGCCGTCGGATGCGGTCTGGCCGACCGGTACGCCGAGCGCGTCGGACAACCAACTCCACGCGACCTCCGGGAGCAACGGGTCCATCGCGAGTGCGGCCTCGACCTCGGCCTGGATGTAGGCGACGAGCCGCATCGTCCCGTTCCAGGCATCCTGGCCGTCGGGGTCGTAGAGCAGGATCAGCCGTCCGAAGGCGCTGCCCTGGCCGTCGGCGTCGATGTCGAGGTCGTCGGGTGAGTCCGGAGGGCGCACCTCGGCGCCGACGGCGTAGCTGTAGGGGGCGAGGCGCTGCGGGGGACGGATCGGCCCGACCTCGATCTCGCGCCGGATGCGCGCGGAATGCAGCGACTCGACCGCGGTGCGGAAGTCAGCAGGCTCCATCGGAGCTCCGGAGGAGGTCACGCCCCCGACGGTATGACGGAGACCACGTCGGGCGTCGGAGGCGCGCCGTGGTGATGGTCACCACCGGGCGCCCCGCGAGCACGCCCGACCGCGCGATTGCCGACGGGCCACCGCATGGCAGAGTGATCGGTGATGTCGCACGCACCTGGTACCCGCCGCAGTCACTCCCGTATGCCGCTCGTTGCCGCCGCACGGGGGGAGTCGCCCGCCCGCCGGCCGGTCTGGTTCATGCGGCAGGCCGGGCGATCGCTGCCCGAATACCGGGCGATCCGCGCCGAGATCGGGATGCTCGAGTCGTGCTTCGACCCCGATCTCGTCTGCGAGATCACCCTGCAGCCGGTCCGCCGCCATGACGTCGACGCGGCGATCCTGTTCTCCGACATCGTGGTGCCGCTGAAGGCGGCGGGGGTCGATCTCGACATCGTCGCCGGCACCGGCCCGGTCATCGCAGCGCCGATCCGCAGCACCGCCGACGTCGAGGCCTTGCCGCGTCTGGACCCGGCCGCGGTGGGTGCGGTCGCGCGCGCGGTCACGAAGATCCTCGATCAGCTCGACGAGGCCACCGCGCTGATCGGTTTCGCCGGTGCCCCGTTCACCCTGGCCTCCTACCTCATCGAGGGTGGTCCGAGTCGCAATTACGTCCACACCAAGGCGCTCATGCGCTCCGATCCCGACACCTGGCATGCGCTGATGGCCCGGCTCGCCGACATCACGATCACCTTCCTGCAGGTGCAACTCGACGCCGGGGTCGATGCCGTCCAGGTCTTCGACTCGTGGGCCGGTGCGCTCTCGGAGGCCGACTACCGCACCTTCGTCGCCCCGCACGTCGATCGCGTCTTCGCCGAGCTCGCCGAATATGGCGTTCCCCGAATCCATTTCGGTGTCGGCACCGGTGAGTTGCTCGCGGCGATGGCCGAGCCCGCCGATGTCATCGGCGTCGACTGGCGGGGGGCC
>NZ_MVPX01000192.1:0-5642 GCF_002043085.1 Gordonia sp. i37
GGGTAAGGCCGTGCAGGGCAACCTCGATCCCACCGTGCTGTTCGCCGGCCCCGCCGTCGTCGAACAGGAAATCCGACGCGTCCTCGACGACGGCCGCCGGGCCGTGGCCGCGGGTGCGATCGGCCACATCGTGAACCTCGGTCACGGCGTGCTCCCCGACACCGATCCCGACGTGCTCACCCGCGCCGTCGAGCTGATCCACACCCTCTGATGCCGGCGCGGGTCGCGATCGTCGGCGGGGGAGTCTCCGGCCTGGTCGCGGCCTACCGGTTGCGTCGCGCACTCGGCGACGACGCCACGATCGACCTCTACGAACAGCGCGAGCGGCTCGGCGGCGTGCTGCACACCGTCGACGTCGCCGGGCAGGCCACCGACGTCGGAGCCGAAGCGTTCATCGTGCGCCGGCCGGAGGCTGTTGCGCTGGTCGACGAGCTCGGTCTGGCCGATCGGGTCGTCTCGCCGACGCCCCGCCGCCCGGCGATCTGGGCCGGCGGCCGGCTGCATCCGATGCCCGCCCCCGCCCTGATGGGTATCCCGGCCACGGCAGAGGTGATGGCGGGCCTGGCCGATCCCGCCGACCTCGCCCGCATCGCCGCCGAACCCGACCGCGCCCTGGCGTGGCGGCCCGGCGACGACGTGGCGGTCGGTGATCTGGTGGCCGACCGGTTCGGCGCATCGGTCGTCGCGCGCAGCGTCGATCCCATGCTCGGTGGCGTGTACTCGTCGCTGGCCGCCGACATCGGTGTGCGCGAAGCGATCCCGGCGCTGGCCGCGCGACTCGACGCGGGCGCGCCGAACCTGTCGGCGGCCGTCGGTGGGCTACTCACCCCGGTCGGTACCGGTGGCCCGGTGTTCGGGACACTCGTCGGTGGCTATCGGGTGCTCGTCGACGCGCTCACCGCTGCCACGCGGCCGGCCTTGTTCACCGATCGACAGGTGGTGGCCGTCCACGCCGACGGCGATCGGTGGCGGGTGGGCACCGAGTCCGGAACCGACACCGACTACGACGGCGTCGTTCTCGCTGTGCCCGCATGGACGGCGGCCCGCCTGCTCGCCGGGATCGGCGATGAGTTCGTCGCGACCCTCGCGGCGGTCGAGCCGGCGTCGTCGGTGGTGGTCTCGATCGCGTTGGCGCCGGGCACGGCACTGCCCGACCACTCCGGCGTGCTGGTGGCGACCGGAGAAGACCTGCGGCCCAAGGCATTCACGCTGTCCTCCCAGAAGTGGGCGCACGTCGGCGGTGACGGTGCGGCGGTGTCGGTGCGCGCCTCGTTCGGCCGTTATGGCGACCCGGTGGCCGACCCCGCCGACGATCCCCGTATCGACGAGTCCCTGCGGTCGTGGGCGCTGACCGATCTGGATCGGATCTGTGTCGCCGCCGGGGTGAGCGCCCCCTCGGAGCACGTGCTCGAGGTCCGCGTCCAGCGATGGGACGGCGGGCTGCCCCGTTACGCACCCGGACACCTGGACCGGATGGCCGGGGTGCTCGACGCACTGCCGCCGCGACTGGCGCTGGCCGGCTCCTCGTATGCCGGGGTCGGCGTGCCGGCGTGTATCGCAACGGCCGGTCGGGCCGCCGAGGTGATCCTCGCCGCTCTCGGCTGAAGGCCCGGATGGGCCTTGCGACCTGGGTGTCGGCGGTCCCGCCTGCGGTGGCACCATGGGGTGCATGAGCCGCTTGGACTATGCCGCACTGAATTCGACGATCCGCTACCTGATGTTCTCGGTGTTCGCCGTGCGCCCGGGTGAGCTCGGCGACGACCGCGACTCGGTCAAGTCCGAGGTGACGGACTTCTTCAAGTCCCTCGACGACTCCGACGTCGTCGTGCGCGGTGTGTACGAGGTGTCGGGGATGCGCGCCGACGCCGACTACATGGTCTGGTGGCATGCGGAGAAGCTCGAGGATCTGCAGGCCGCCTACAACCGATTCCGACGCGAGACGCCGCTGGGCCGGGCGAGTGATCCGGTGTGGAGCAACGTCGCGTTGCACCGTCCGGCCGAGTTCAACAAGAGTCACGTCCCGGCCTTCCTGGCCGGTGAGGAACCGGGCAACTACATCTGCGTCTACCCGTTCGTCCGGTCCTACGAGTGGTATCTGCTGCCCGACGAGGAACGCCGCAAGATGCTCGCCGACCACGGCATGGCCGCCCGCGGCTACAAGGACGTCCGCGCCAACACCGTCGCGTCGTTCGCGCTCGGTGACTACGAATGGCTGCTCGCCTTCGAGGCACCGGAGTTGCACCGCATCGTCGACTTGATGCGCGACCTGCGCGCCACCGAGGCCCGCATGCACGTGCGTGAGGAGACGCCGTTCTTCACCGGGCCCCGCGTCGAGCCGGGTGCTCTCGTCGACGCGCTGCCCTGAGCGCGTACGCACCCGACGAGGTAGTCCGAGCTCATGTACGTTCCACCCGGTTTCGCGCTCTCCGACGAGCAGATCGCCGAGATTCTCGACGGCCCCGGACTGGCCCAGCTCGTGTCGGTGGGGGCCTCAGGTCTCGTCGTGACGCCGCTGCCGCTGATCTACGACCGGCCCAACGCCCGACTGCTCGGGCACATGGCCAAGGCCAACCCGCACTGGCGCGAGGCCACCACACAGACGGAGTCCGTGGCGATCTTCCCGATCTCCGACGGTTACATCTCACCGTCGCTGTACGCCACCAAGGCCGAGACCGGCCGGGTGGTGCCGACCTGGAACTACGAGACCGTGCATGTGCACGGGCGACTCCGTTTCCACACCGAGCACGACTGGCTGCACCGACAGGTGTCGGCTTTGACCGAGCTGCATGAGCGTTCGCGGGACCAACCGTGGGCGGTCACCGATGCCCCCGCCGAGTTCATCGACAGGCAGCTGTCGGCCATCGTCGGCGTCGAACTGTCGATCACTCGGTGGGCGGGCAAGGCGAAGATGTCGCAGAATCAGCCCGAACGCAATCGGCGCAGCGTCGTCGAGCACCTGTCACGCTCGCCGATCGCGGCCGATCAGGCCATGGCACGCCGGATTGCGCGCCGGTCCGCCGACCGGCGGGACGGTTAGGCCCCGTCGTCCTCCGGTTCGAGGGTCAGGCTGATGGAGTTGATGCAATATCGCAGGTCGGTAGGGGTGTCATAGCCCTCTCCGGCGAACACATGCCCGAGGTGGCTGCCGCAATTGGCGCAGAGCACCTCGGTGCGGCGCATGCCCAGCGAGTCGTCGGAACGCTCGATGATCGCGTCGCCGGCCAGCGGTGAGAAGAACGACGGCCAGCCGCAGTGCGACTCGAATTTCTGCTCGCTGCGGAACAATTCGTGTCCGCAGGCCCGGCAGCGGTAGACCCCGATGCTCGTGGTGTCGGTGTATTCGCCGGTGAACGGCGCCTCAGTACCTGCTTGGCGCAGCACCCGGTACTCGGCGGGGGTGAGGCGTTCGCGCCACTGGTCATCGGTGAGATCGGCCAGTTCGGCCGGGTCCTGCACGTCCTTGCGGGCGGGGGTGTCGGTCATGATTCCACCGTACGAGGTGCGGCCATCGCCCGCCAGGACGGTCTATTGGGCAGCGGACGGGGCCGGCGCACCGACCGGTTCGCCCTGATCGTCGGCAGGCGGCTCCGGCGCGGAGAAGTCCCGCCAGCTACCGGCCACGCCGTCGCGGCGCATGTCCAGATATCGGAACAGCAGCGAGCAGAACACCGCGATCATCAGCAACGACCACCCCCAGGTGACCTTGTTGTATTCGAGCTGTCTGCCGAGGGCATCCCAACGCACCGAATAGAACGCGTCGAAGGTGAAGCAGCCGTAGACACCGAGCCAGGCCGGCCAGTTGCGCATCGGTGAGCCCGGGATGAACACGGTCATCAGCAGCGGGAACAACAGCATCGAGTAGTAGCCCTGCCCGAGTGAGCTCACCAGGAACGTGGTGCACAGCAACACCCCGGAAGAGGTGGCGAGCCAGAGCAATTCGTTGGTGCGACGGTAGTAGCGGTAGAGGAACCACAGTGCGAACACGGCCATCGCCGTGAATGCGATGCGCAGGAGCAGCACGAGCCAGTCGGCGACACCGAAATACGCGCCGTTTCCGCCGATCGAGCTGTTGTAGTAGTCGCGGGTCTCGCCGAGGTACGGCACCGTGCGCGTGAGGAACGACGTCGGATCCGCCGACACCGGCCATGCGACCAGATTCAGCACCAACGGAATCCCGATGGCGGTCACCAGGATTCGCCATCGACCCACCAGCAGCGGCAGCAACAGCAGGGGAGCGAGCACCGGTTTGACCGCCAGCGTCAGCCCGATGGGTACGCCGGCCCACCAGTCCTGTCGGCGCAACATCAGCATCAGGAAACCGAGGAGGCCCAGCAGGACGAAGGCGTTGAAGTTGGTGAAGATCAGTGTGTGCGCGACGGTTTCGGTGCTGAAGAAGAAGAACAGCACGGTGGGCATCACCCAGGTTCGGGCGCCGAAGCCGAACAGCCGGGTGATGAGGTAGGCGCACACGATCAGCACGACGACGCTGACCGCGATGAACAGCCACCGTGAGCGTTCCGGGTCGATGACCGCCAGCGGGGACATCAGCAGGGTGCCCGACGGCGGATACAGGTAGTGCGGATCGACCGTGTTGAGGTTCTCGCCGTAGACCGCCCGGCGGTTCAGGAATGCCAGGGCGGCGTTGTAGACGGGTTTGAAGTCGTCGGTGCGGTCACCGTTGACCCCGAGGATCACCGACCGCTGGAAGATCATCATCAAGGTGATCGGCCACAGCACCATCGGGATGATGCGCTGAGCCGGCATCTGCGGGTAGAGATACCTGTCGAGAATGGCCACCCGCGAACCGTACTACGTGCATGGTGCCGGTCTCGACCGGCCGGTGGTGGTGCCGGTTCCGGCACGTGCGTGCCGACGACTGCGTCAGCTCGGGCAGCCCCGTTCCGACGGGCCGCCCAGCGGTGCGGAGGCGACGTAGTCGGCAACGGTATCGGCGACGCAGCTGCTACGGGCGAGTGCGGAATAGCCCAGACCGTTCCAACTGACCGTGACCGGTGAGGTGGATGCGCGGGTGAACAGTGCGCCGAGGGCGTCGGCGCCGGTTCCGCCGTTGATCGGGTCACCCGGATTGTCGAGAATCAGCGGTGCGACCGGGAAACTGCTCGGCGGGGTCACCGCCTCGCCCGCGGACCAGCCGTTGCAGCGCATGAGCGACAGCGCGGCATCGGTGCCGGTGAGCGGATTGTCCTTGGACCAGGTGCTGATCAGGCCGCCGATCTCGTTCTGGCTGACCGGTCCGGTCACGTCGTTGCAGTCGCCGACGATCTGGCCGTCGGTCAGGCGTAGCGACTGTGCCTGATCGGCGAGGTCGGACAGTGCGTCGGTGTCGCCACGATCGGCGGCGGCGATCGCCGAGGCGACGCCACCGATGCCGTCGGGTGAATCCGCGGCCAGTGCGAGACCGGTGGTGATCCCGGCGAGCGCCTGGGTGTCCGACAGAGCCCCGAGGTCGCCGGTGCGCCCTTTGCTCAGGACGTCGGCGATCGTGGCGGCGCCGCCCGAGCCCAGGGCGCACGCGCTGCCCAGGGCGGCGCAGCGCTGGGTGAAGGTGGTGAGCGCGGCCTGGACGCCGGTCGCCGCGGCGGCGGCGGTGTCGCGGGCGTTGGCGCCGAACGGGGGGGGAG
>NZ_MVPX01000193.1:0-7983 GCF_002043085.1 Gordonia sp. i37
TTGCGGAGGGTCTCCAGGTCGGAGGCGGCCGCGCCGACACCGAACGCCAGCTGGTCGGGGGCGAGGGTCTCGGTGCACGCGTCGGCGGCGTCGGAGGCCGCCGACGCCAGGTCGCCGATGCGGCGATCCTCAGATGCTCCGCGGGTCAGGCCGTTGTCGGCGTACGCGGCGCGATCGGCGCGGGTCAGACAGTCCAACGGTGTGCTCTGCGGGATTCCGCGCCGGTCCACGGCCACCACCGGGTGTTTGTCGAGCAGGCTGCGGCCCGCGCCGGAGGCCAGCAGCAACAGCGCGCGGGACGACGGCATGTCGGTCCCGGAGGTGAGGACCAGGGGTGCGGCGTCCGCGGGCGTCGTGGGCGAGGTGATGCGGGTCAGGGCGAGCGAGAGCGTCGTCTGCGACCGGTCCGGGTCGACCGGGGAGGCCAGCGTGGCGCATTGCACCCTCAGCCCGTTCGGTGCGGGGGCCCCGTAATCGCCGGAGACCTTGGCCGCACAGTCCTGCCACGGCAGGTCGTTGGCCGGGGCGCGCAGCTCCGGTGCCTTCGCCGGGGCACTCGACGACGCGGGCGCGGTCTGACCACCGTTGCCGCCACCGCCTGGCACGAGGGCCGGACCGGGATCGGGGCCGATGGCGCACGCGGAGATGCCGATCGTCACCGCGGCCACGAGAGCCGCGACGGAGACGCCGGACCGTCGCCACGACCGGCCGGCGCGTCCCGATCTCGCTCGTGCCGGTGCGGTGTGCGACCGTCCCCGGAACACCGGGCCACGTCTTGCCAAGGCCATGACGGCGAGCGTAGCCAATCGGTCAGCTCGCCCGGGTCCACCGGGTGTAGACGTACCCGTCGTCGTCGGAGAGGAGATGGCCCGGACGCATCTGCGCGAGCTCGGGCAGGGCGGGGCCGGTGACGATTCGCGCGGTGTCGCCGGCGACGATCGTCGGACTCGTCGTCAGGCACAGTTCGTCGAGCAGGCCCTCGGCGACGACCGCCCCGAGGAGGGTGGGTCCGCCCTCGCAGAGCACGCGGGGCCGTCCGAGGATCGCAAGGTGATCGAGCACCCGACCGATGCGGACGGCCTCGCTGCCACAGTCGACCACCGTCGCCCCGCGATCGGTCAGTGTGCGACGACGCTGCGCCGGCGCGTCGGAGCAGGTGAGCACCACGGTCGCGGGATCGGCCAACGGCGGATAGTCAGGGTCGATCGACAGTGAATTGCTGATCAGAGCCAGCATCGGGGCGGGCGACTGGCCCTGGTCGGCGCGCATCGCGCCGAACGCCTCGTCGGGTGTGGGTTGCCGATAACCCTCGGCCAGGGCGGTGCGGGCGCCGACCACCACGACGTCGGCGAGCCCGCGCAGGAGGCGGAAGATCGCGCGGTCACCGGGGCCGCCCAGCCCGCCCGAACGGCCCTGCACCGAGGAGGCGCCGTCGACGGAGGCAACCATGTTGGCGCGCACGAACGGACGATCGAGCGAGTCGGGGTAGGGGTAGAAGCGCGCGAGTTCGCGCAGATTCTGGGTCTCGTCGGGCGCTCCGGATGTGACCTGGGTCGCTTTATGCTGGTAGAGCATCATTCCTCATGGTCGACAGTGACTAGGCTGCCCACCATGGTGGCACGTCTATCCGACCGGAATCCGGTGGTCTCTCCCGAGCAGCTGATCGAGGAGATGGTTCCGCCGTCCACCTTCGACTCGGTGAGCTTCGACTCCTACATCCCCGACCCGAACGAACCGTCGCAGGCCGAGGCGGTCGCCAAGGCCCGTGACTTCGTCGAGCGGGCGAAGAAGTCGCGCAGCGGCAAGAAGGGGTTGTTCTCCCGCAAGCAGACCTCGCAGGGGGTGGGCCTCTACCTCGACGGCGGGTTCGGCGTCGGCAAGACCCACCTGCTGGCGTCGATCTATCACGCCATGCCCGCGCCGAAATCGTTCGCCACGTTCGTCGAACTCACCCACCTCGTCGGAGCCCTGGGCTTCATGAACGCCGTTGAGCGCCTCTCGGAGCAGAACGTGTTGTGCATCGACGAATTCGAGCTCGACGATCCCGGCGACACGATGATCGTCTCGCGTCTGCTCACCGAACTCACCGCCAAGGGCGTCTCGATCGCCGCGACGTCGAACACGTTGCCCGGCCAGCTCGGCGAGGGCCGATTCGCCGCGCAGGACTTCCTGCGGGAGATCAAGAAGCTGTCCGCGATCTTCGAGACCATCCGTGTCGACGGCCCCGACTACCGACACCGTGACCTGCCGCCCGCACCGGAGCCGCGCTCAACCGAGGATCTCATCGCGCTGGCCGAGTCCACCGAGGGGGCGACCCTCGACGATTTCGACGAGCTGTGCGCGCACCTGGCCAAGCTGCATCCGTCGAAGTACAAGGAACTCGTTGACGGCGTCTCACTGGTGTGCATCAGTGGGGTGCATCCGGCCAAGGATCAGTCGGTGGCGCTGCGGATCGTGGTGCTCGCCGACCGCCTCTACGACGCGAACATCCCGGTGACGGTGTCCGGCGCCAAGCTCGACGAGATCTTCACCGATGAAATGCTGGCCGGTGGCTACCGCAAGAAGTACCTGCGTGCGACGTCGCGTCTGTTGGCGCTGTCGCGATTCGCCGAGTCGGCGGTGTGACAGAAGGGTCTGACACAGGCCGTGGGGGCAACGGCATCGGAACATTTCTCCGGATTTGTTCCAGTGTGTCGTTGACCACACCCCGTCGACGTGGCTAGCATGGCAAGGGCCTGAGTCCACCGACGGGGAAGAGGTCGAAGGCGTTGCAGAACAAGGATTTCGAGCACGCCGACGCCGCAGTGGCCACGTCCGGTGACTCGTCGTCGGGTGCGGCGTCCGGCGACGACTTCTACGACCTGCCCACCATGACCGAGCTCCTCGAGTCGGTGCGGGAGTTCCTGCACGGACAGGTGATGGCCGAGACCTCGGGCAGTACCCGATTCCACGCTCGTGTCGCCGGCAACGTGGTGGCCATCGTCGAACGCCAACTCGCGGCCGGTGCCGAGCCGGCGCAACGCTTCCACGCCGACCTCGCCACCCTCGGATGCGCCGATGCCACCGAACTCGTCGCAGGGCTACGCGAAGGACGATTCGTCCCGGAGGACCCGCGGATTCCCGCCGTACTGCGCGCTGCAGTGGAAGCCAAACTGCGCGTGGACAATCCCTCTCTGATCGGAGATGCATGACCTTCGAAGTGCCGGAACACGTACGGCCGCTGCGCGATGCGGTGTACGAGTTCATGGTCGAACTCGTCGAGCCGCGTGAGCCCGAACTCGACGCAGGCGGTCCCGACGCGGACGCGATCATGGCCGAGCTCCGCGCCGAGGCCAAGCGCCGAAACCTCTGGGCGCTGGGACATCCCACCGAGATCGGCGGTGGTGGTCTGCCATTCCTCGACTACGTCTACGTCAACGAGGTCCAGGGCCGCAGTGAGTACGGACAACTGGCGCTGGGGACCTGGACATTGCAGGACTCGATCATGCTCAACCGCCATGCATCCGCCCGATGGCGTGATGCCTACCTCGAACCGCTTGTGCGGGGCGAGATCTCGCCGAGCTTCGGGATGACCGAACCCGACGTCGCAGGATCGGACCCGACCGGACTGCGCACCACCGCGGTCCTCGACGGCGACGAGTGGGTCATCAACGGCCGCAAGTGGTTCACCACCGGCGCCGCCCAGGCCGCCTACACCACCGTGATGTGCCGTACCGAGCCCGACGCCCCCGGCCATCGGGCGTTCTCCATGATCATCGTCCCGACCGATCACCCGCGTTACCGGATCGTGCGTGACACACCGGTTCTCGGGTTCTCCGGGCATCACTTCGAAGTCGACTACGACGACGTGCGGGTGCCTGCGGAGAATCTGCTCGGCGAGCGTGGCAATGGTTTCGTCATCGCGCAGGAAAGGCTCGGGCCCGGCCGCATTTTCCATGCGATGCGCTGGCTCGGACAGGCACAACGGGCCTTCGACCTCATGTGCCGCAGGCTGATCGGACGCAGCGCCTTCGGCGAACCGCTTGCCGACAAACAACTGATGCAGAAGCACGTGTTCGACTCCTACACCGAGATCCAGGCAAGCCGTTTGCTGACCCTCAAGGCGGCCGAGCAGATCGATCGCGGGGAGCAGGCCCGCGTGGACATCGGGGCGGTCAAGGTCTTCGGTGCGCACATGTTGCACAACGTGATCGACCGTGCCGTGCAGGTGTACGGGGCCGCGGGCGTCACCGACGACACCCCGCTGGGCAAGATGTATCGCAACGCCCGCTTCGCGCGGATCTACGACGGCGCCGACGAGGTGCACATCTCGACGGTGGGGCGGCGCATCCTCACCGAGTACCGCAACGGCGGGAACTGGGAGTTCGGGCTGCGCTGAGGAGGCCTGCCCTTTCGCCTCATCCGATGAGCGACAACAATTCCCACTCGTTCTCCGACACCCGGCGGCCGATGGCGGCCAGTTCCACCGAGCGGCTGGTGCCCGTGCGGTGCCGCTGGGTCTGGTGCAGGCAGATGATGCCCCAGCGCAGCGTGCCGTAGACCTGCCACCAGAACAATGCTTCCCGGTCGACGGGCGCTCCGCCGGCGGCCTCGTAGGCGCCGATGAACTCGTCGAGTCCGCCGAGCCCGCCGACCATCCCCGCGCCGCCGAATCGCCAGGCCTTCACGCACATCCAGCCGAGATCCTCGAGCGGGTCACCGATGTGGGCGAGCTCCCAATCCAGAACCGCGGCAAGCCCGTTGCCGTCGACGATCACGTTGCCGATGCGGAAGTCGCCGTGGGTGACGGTGCGTCCGGCGGTCGAGGGTCGGTGGCGTTCGAGCCAGGACAGCGCGAACTCGAAGGTCGGGAAGACCCGGTCGGCGGCGTCGAGTTCGGGACGCCAAGCGGCCAGCGGATCGTCCTCGGGTAGCCCGGGAACCGCGTCGACGTCGATCGAGTGCACCGCCGCCAACGCCGCACCGAGCTGGCCGGTGAGTGCAGCGCGTGCGTCGGCGAATTCGGGGTCGCGCAGAATCTTTCGCGGAATGGTCGCGCCGTCGATGTGATTCATCACGACGAAATCGCCGCCGATGTCGGGGTGGTCGAGGCCCTCGGCGATCACCGTGGGCGACGGCACCCCGACGGCACCCGCGGCGCGCATGAGTGCGGCCTCGCGCAGCAGTGACGATGCGTCGCGTCCGCCGGGTGGATCGAGCCGCAGGACCAGCCGTCGTGCTTCGCCGTCGATCGTCGCGACGAACGACCACGTCTGCCGGGAGGCCCCGGCCGGAATGCGCACGAGATCACCGATCTCGATCGCTCCCGCGCCGGTGCACTCCCGGAGAACGTCGGCCAGGCCTGCGGCGACCCGAGCATCGGCGTGTCCCGGGTCGGGGTCGGGAGTCGTTGCGGCAGAGGAAGACATTGGTTGAGTGTAGAGTCCGGTGCGACACGACGGCGGTTATCGGGGGATCAGTGCGTCTGACCGGTCCGGCTCACACGTCCAGTGGACGGCTCAGCACGGGTCGGCTCAGCACGTAATCGTGTTCGACGCTGCCATTGAGGTCGAAGGTCTTCACCCCGGCACGGGTGAACCCCATCTTGGCGTAGAACCGTTGTGCCCGAGCGTTTTCCTGATTCACGCCCAGCCAGATCGACGCCGCGCCGCGGGCCCGGGCACGTTCGATCGCCGTCTCCATCAACAACCTCGACGGCGACTGCGTGCGTCCACGCGCATGATGATCGGGCAGCACGTAGATCTTGGAGACCTCCGAGGACGGTCGATCGGTGATGACGGCGGCGACGTCGGCATCAGTGGGTTCGCGATGATGCACAAGGGCGTAGCCGACCGGAATATCGTCGTCGGTTCGCGCGAGCAGTACGTCGGACTCGGGAGCATCGATGTACTCGGCGAAGTCGGCGGGGGCGAGGTTGTCGCGGATGAATGCGTCGATGTTCGCCGGGGCCGAGTGCGGGGGACAGGCCAGCGGAAAGGTCGCGGCAGCGACGGCTGCCACCTCGTCGGCGAATCGTGGATCGGTGACCACCTGCACGGTCACCGTCATGGGCTCAGGTTGGGCAGACACCGGCCGACTTCTCCTCTCGGGCGCCAGGATGTACCGAACGCTACCGGGTCCGGGCAGCGCGCAACCCCTTGCGCGGCTTCTGCGCGCAAGGGGTCGACTGCAAGCGCTACTTCTTTCCGCAGGTGCAGTTCTCACCGCACTTGCAGTCCGGGCCACACGTGCAATCGGGGTTGTCACAGGCGGGGGCACTCATATTGCTCATCATGCATACAACCCTAGACCGCGGTACGAGCCGCGACTAGGGACTTCGGTCGGGCGGGACGGCCACCACGAGGTGCACCTCAGGGAACCGGTGTCCGGGTCCAGGGCGGGAGACGGTGCGCCACAACTCGACGAACCCGGCGTCGACGAGTGTGCCGGCCAGTGTGTCGGGGTGCCAGCGCCACGCTGGTGCCACCGCGTGGTCGAACTCGTGTGCACCGCGTTCATCGGAGCTCTGCGTGGCGACGAGGATCAGCGCGCCCGGGGCGAGCCGACGCCGCCAGGAGGTGAGGACCTCACCGACGTCGTCGGGTGAGAGATGGATCAGGCTGAAACGCGCAACCAATGCGTCGACCTCCGACAGGTCGACGTCGGCGAGGAGCGCATCACCGTGCCGGAAGTCGATGTGCGGGTGGGTGTCCCGCGCGATCCGCAGCATCGCCGAACTGGGGTCGACGGCGCTGACCAGACAACCTGAGGCCGCGAGATGCGCTGCCACGTGGCCGATTCCGCATCCGACGTCGACGACCCGCGGATACTCGGCGCTTGTGCGCGCGGTGTCGATGAAGGCGTCGACGACCTGCTTTTCCAGTGCAGTGGTGAAGGCCGTCGGGAACGTCGTTGCATACAGCGATGCCAACGCGTCATAGCCGGGTTGTTCGGTCACCGCGTGGTTCAGTTCTTGACGAGCCCGCCGTCGACGACCAGGTTCTGCCCGGTCACCGCACGCGACCATGGTGAGAGGAAGAAGAGCACCGCGTCGGCGAACTCGCGAGGTGTGGTCACCGACCGCAGCGGAGTGGAAGCGGCGATCGCGTCGAAGACCTCCGCGGGGGTGGCGGCGCTGGCGTCGGTGGTGCGCAGCAGGCCGCCGGAGACCATGTTGACCGAGATACCGTCGGGGCCGAGATCGTGCGAGAGCGTGCGCGTCAGGGCCAGCAGCGCAGCCTTGGCGGCGGTGTAGTCGTGGTAGGGGACCACCGGGTTCTGCACCAGATTGGTTCCGATGGTCACGATGCGACCCGCCCCGCAGGCACGCAAACCCGGTAGAGCGGCTTGCACTGTGGTGAGCGCGCCGCCCACGATGCCGCGGAACTGTGCATCGAGCTCGGCCCAGGTCAGGTCGTCGGCGTGGGATCGCGCGTCGCCGTTGAACGAGTAGTCGGGCAGCGCGTTGGTGACCACCGCCGTGATCGGACGACCGAAATGGTGTGTGGCGGAATCGATCATGGAGTCGACGGCAGCTCTGTCGGTGACGTCGGCGGCGATCGCCACCGCCCGGTCACCGATCTCGTCGGCCAGCGCCCGCGCGGCGTCGGCGCTGTTGCGGTAGTTGATGACGACCCGTGCGCCCTGCCCGGCGACCGCGCGGACGATCTCGGCACCGAGGCCGCGACCGCCGCCGGTCACCACGACCACGTGATCGGAGATCGGAAGTGCGCCAGACATGATCATCCCTTCGCCAGTGCGAACTGGGGCAGGTTCGACGGGTCTGATCTCAGCCGACCGACTGCCGGCACCCCATGTCCGAATGACATCAGATCGTATGCGCGCTCATGAGGCAAGGGCCGGGGCCGTCGATGGCTCGCGTCGGGAGGAAAGAAACGACCCGCTGTGTGCAGCGGGTCGTCACATCGGGCTTGTGGTGGTGCGCGATACAAGGATTGAACTTGTGACCTCTTCCGTGTCAGGGAAGCGCTCTCCCACTGAGCT
>NZ_MVPX01000194.1:0-3571 GCF_002043085.1 Gordonia sp. i37
GCCACCCTATGCGAGTTGCCCCGCGCCGAGCGGATGACGGGATTCGAACCCGCGACCCTCACCTTGGCAAGGTGATGCGCTACCAGCTGCGCTACATCCGCATGCTCGTCGAGTGGACCAGGCCACTCGCGACGTGCTGCGCAACCATATTCGATCGTTCGCCGATACGCCAAATGCGCAGGCGAAAAGAGTCGGGACGAAGAAAACCCGCCGGGGTCCGGCGGGCTTCTCGTGGTGCGCGATACAAGGATTGAACTTGTGACCTCTTCCGTGTCAGGGAAGCGCTCTCCCACTGAGCTAATCGCGCGGGATATGAAATTGGTGGTGGAGGTGGCGACGGGAATCGAACCCGTGTGCACGGCTTTGCAGGCCGTTGCCTCACCACTCGGCCACACCACCAGAGGCGAGTCGACTCGCACCGAGCGGATGACGGGATTCGAACCCGCGACCCTCACCTTGGCAAGGTGATGCGCTACCAGCTGCGCTACATCCGCACGCTTCGCGAGCGATCTTGTGGACCTTGTGCTCGCGATGCGGGACAGAACATTATCCGAACGTTACGGAGATACCAAATCGCCTGGTCGGGGACGTGGGCGTGTATGGCCGGTGGGGTTCTCGGTCGGGCGCGGGTGCGCGGACGGGTTCCGCGGATTGGGCATGGGACGCGCGGTGGGTGCGATTTTGGCAACCGGGTCACCGGCGTGTAATCTTCTGCCTCGTGCACCGGCGCCCCGAGCGCCGGAAACACGGTCCCGTGGCTCAGTGGAAGAGCGTCCCGTTCACACCGGGGAGGTCGCTGGTTCGATCCCAGCCGGGACCACCAGGTCAGGGCGTTTTTCGAGGTAGGCGGGCCGCAAGCGGGCCGTAGGACGACTGCGAAACTAGTAATCGTGTCGTAGGTCGCGGCTACTCTTCGCCGCATGGAACCACTGGAGACAACGGGCGAGTTTTGGTCGCCCGACAACACCGCCAAGCGCGTCCCGGGAACCCTGACATGGGGGCCCGGGTCTCGGGCTCGGCTCAAGCTCAACCACCGAGTCATCGACGAGACGAACGAACCGGTGGAAATCACCGAGACTGGTGGCCTACATATCAGTCATCGTGGTGATCCAGCGAGCATCGTCCAGGACGGTGTGCCGCGCGTGCTGCTGGGAGACACTGAGATTGGTGACGTGACGTGTGTCGATTCATACCTGCAGCACCTCCCGAAGAACCTATTCGACTTCGAGACACCGCCACTGCAGCAGGTCTGGGACCCCTACACGTTGATCGTCGGGGCACACCTCCCCGCTGGCAATGCTTCGAAGTTCGACGCCGTGCGGTTCATCCTGGACAGCCCAGGATGGTGGACACAGCTGCCGAACGCCGGGTCTGCAACGAGTGACGCGGGCGAGGTCGTGTGCGAGCGCACCGACGACAAGCTGATGTGGTTGGAGTTCCGTCCTTCTTCTGCGCTGTCACTTCGGGTGACGGAGCGCGCGGTCCAGTCGGTCATGACGCTGATGAAGCTGGCTGTCGACGTCGACCTCGTACCGTTTTGCGTTCAGGTCCGCGAGACCGGGCAGAGCGATTGGCTCGACGTGAAGACTGGAGACCAGGACCCGAGTAAGTCGTCGTGGCCCGATCCTCACAACCTTCTGCCGCCTTCGTCGGTGACGTTGGAGCGCATCGCTGGGTGGCTCGCAAGCGAGGAGAGCATGGACGGACTCGCTGCAGCGGTCGCGAATCCGGTCGAGAAGCAGGCGATGCAGGTGCAGGGCCTCGTGGCGTGCTCGCTCATAGAGGGCGTACATAAGCGCATCGTCGGCGGAAAGAAGGACTACATCGACCGTGTGCGCGATCTGCACGCAATCGCTCAGCGCATCGCCCCCGTTATCACTGACCCGGTGCCGAAGTGGGATGAGGTGGTTAGGAGCGTTCGCAATGATCTTGCGCACCACAACACGGGGCGACCGTTCGAAGAGCACTTCTACAATTGGATGATCGCGGAATCGTCGGCGATCTGGGTACTGAGATTGTGTCTCCTATCGCATGCAGGTTTCACCGATCAGGAGATCGCGGACGCGCTGAGTGACCACCAGCGTTACGAGTTCTACCGCGAGAACTTGAAGATGCACGTGAAGGAGCGCGACGCCGAACTGGCCGCGCTGTCCTCTGGCTCGCCATAGTCCTCGCACTCGGCGGCGCGGTGGTTCGTGGCCATGCGCGCCCGGGGGCCGTGGAGTGTGGTCTAGGACAGCATGTTTCCGCCCGCGCCGCCGAGTGCGCCGATGGCAATCTGCGATGCCGCCCCGCCCAGCACTAGCGCAACCTGACGGAACCGACTGCGCTGTTCCTCTGGCTGGGAGGCGTCATCGGCGGCGGCTTCCAGAGCGGCAACGAGGCGCTCCAACTGCGTCTGCGGTGAGGGCCACTGACCGGCAACCCGAAGCGCGTGGCCGGTGGGCGGACTCATGATCGAGACGCCCCCGCCGTAGTCCTCTTCAACCTCGAAGAATGGTTCCCGACCGAGAGCGCGTACGGCGCGCTGGGTCGTGTGTATATCTAACCCACACGCCCTTGCCAGTTCGTTCGGCTGCGCGGGGTAGCCGGTCTCGTCGTAAATCTCGACGGCTGCTCGCAAAACAGGCAGGTCTCGGTTAGTCCAGGTGTCAGTCATGAGCGTGAGTATGCCTCTGCGCCCTGACATTCCCTCGGATTGAGCGGAGCTGTCGGTAGGTGCCGATACAGTTCGCCCATGGTCCGGAGAATGGCTGACGCACGGTATCGACGCGAGCAGGCGGGCGGTGTCTACTTGCCGCACGTCGAGCCGATTAATCGCCTCGTCGATGAATTGCGTACTGACGAGGAGTGGATGCCGTACGTCGCGCCCGCGATGGGCGGTATCAACGCGCGTTTGCTGGTGATCTTCCGCGACCCAGGGCCCAAGACGCGCGACGGTCAGGGTAGCGGGATGCTGAGCCCCGAGAACGATGATCCATCAGCGGAACGACTCATCACGTTGCTCACTGACGCCGGTATCGACGTCGAGGAAGTCATGGGGTGGAACACATTTCCCTGGTACATCAACCGCAAGCCCTCGTCGCCAGAAGTCGATCGCGGTCTGCCGGTGCTGAGACGGGTCGTTGAGCTGTGCCCGAACCTCAAGGTCGTCATGGCGCACGGAGGGGATGCTCAGGTGGCGTGGAAGCGATTCCGCCGCCGCTATTCCGCCGATGCGCGCGGGCTCACCACAATCGAGACCTACCACACCAGCCGACAAGCACTATGGACACCTGATCCGGCCATCCGCGAGCAGCGCGAGCAACATCTGCGAGATTCGTTCGCGGAGGCCGCCGACGCCCTGCGAGCTTGAGTCAGATCAGCGCCGGGGTGATTCTGAACGAGCCGGGCGCGCGGCCCGATCGGATCGAGGCCAACGCAAACTGACGCGCCTCGGGCTCGTGCTCGGGGAGCCACAGCGCCCGGTCGACGTCGGCCTGAGTGGCGGTGCCGTTGATGAACAGGTGGCGGGCGAGGCCGGTGATCGACGCCCAGCACGATGTCACCAGGCGCGGCACGTCGGCTGGGC
>NZ_MVPX01000195.1:0-553 GCF_002043085.1 Gordonia sp. i37
ATGCCGGGGAACCGTTCGGCGGCGAGTGCGCAGTTTCCGGCGTGGGTCGGGTGGTCGGGCGAAGGGTCACACTGCCCACCTCGTCGCCGAGCACGACGGCCATGACCGCGTGCCCGGCCTCGTGGATGGCGATCGCGTATTCCTCGCGCTCACGGTTGGTGAGATCGCGCAGGGTCAGCTTCTTCTTACTCATCGGTGCCCTCCTGGGGGTCGGTGATGCCATGCGTGGGTCGCGCGGCGAACAGGTCGAGAATCGCGGCGCTGAACTCGGGGCCGTTGCGGGCGGCGTCGAGTCGTTCAGTGAGGGTGGGTTGATAGGTCATGTGTTGTGCTCCTGTGGGTTTCGAGACCCGACACCGACGAGGCGGCCCGAAGCCAGACCCTCGTCGGTGTCGGGGAGAGCGGCGGGAAGCAAAGGAAAACCACCGCTCTGTTGTCGCCAGGTGGTCAGGTGAGCCAGGCGGTCGCGATCGCCGCCTCCCAACCGATGACGACGGATCGTTCGGCGATCGCGAGGAATTGGTTGCTCGGGGCGTCGACCGTCTCCCGGACC
>NZ_MVPX01000196.1:0-4335 GCF_002043085.1 Gordonia sp. i37
GGTGCGGATGATGAGGTTGTCACGGGCGGCAGCCGACGCGACCCCGGCCGAGACGTGGATGAAGCCGAGGGTGTCGGTCTTGGCGAGTTCGGCTTCGAGGTGGCCCACAGCGGCGGCGAGATCGCCCGGCGCAGGACCGGCGGGGGCCTCGGCGATCAGCCGGGCCGCGATCTCACGCTCAACGGCAACCTGTTCGAGTAGACGCAAGTTCTGCTGCACGCGGACCCGCACCTCCTCCTGACTCGGCGCGGTCAGGTCGCACTCGTCGACACGCAACCGGCGTGAAAGGCCGAGGTTAAACAGCGCGCCGGGAGACCGGGGGCTGGTAGTCCCGGTCTGGTCAGTTGGTCTCAAAGTCGCAGCAGTCGGCCTCGATGACCGCTCGATCTCGTCGGACCCGATCAGTCCCGCGTCGGACAGTGCAAGGTGGTCGGATAGCCACTGGGTTGGGTTCCTGTGAAGGGTCGGCAGGCAACGGTGGTTGTCCGTCCCCTCGCACTCGGCAGGAGCCATGTAGACCTCGACCTTGCGATCCACGCTGGTCTTGGTGACCCACCACCCTCTCGGTGAACACCTGCGGATCGACGGTGAGTAGTCCCTTATCGATCAGGCTCATGAGCATGATGTGCGTAGTGATCACCAGGTTGCAGATCCCCGACGTTCTCGATGTGCCTCGAGGTGGCGCGCTCTCACTGAGCCGGACCTCGTTGCACGATGAGTCGGGCGCTCGACTGGTTTACATCGCAGTGTCGGCACCAGCAGTCCGCTGAGCGATTCGTCGGGGCCGACGACGAAACCGGTGAAGTACGCGACGATCCCGGCCTCGTCGAGCTGCGGTGTCCAGTCGTCGCCCGAGAGCCGAGAGATGGCTCCGCGCATGCCGTCGAGCGCGTGCTTGAGGAGTCCGCCGATCGACAGGGTGCTCCGACACGGTGTCAGTCGTATCTGTTCTTCGGGCGGTGAGGAAGAGCATGAGCGATATTGCGGACAGTTCGAGTGCGTTATTCGCCCGGGGTTGGTGGGCTCGCCGGAGCACGGTCTGGCGGTGTCGTTACGGGGGGCTGTCGGCTATCGCCGCGGATGCCGACTGTAACCGTAAAGCGCTGCGCGATAACCACGTTCATAGCTTTGCGTGATCTGGGGGATCTCGCCGGCGGCCAACGCCGCCGTCGCGTGATTGGCGGCCCAGGCACGCGGCAAGGACGCTAGGTAGTCCGATGCCTCGTCGTATCCGCGCTGGAATTCCGCCTCGTCGAGGGTCGGGTCGCTGATCGCCGACTCCGGCGGAATGGCGGTCGGGAAGGCGAGTACGCGGGAGTTGCTGGTGGTCATCGAGTGGTCCTCTTCTCGGCGAGAGTTCGGTACAGGGTGGCGCGGCTGACCCCGAGGGTCGTGGCAATGGTCGGAACGGGATCCCCGTTGTCCCGCATGCGTTGTGCGAGTTCGACCTGTTCGTCGGTCAGCACACGGGGGCGTCCGAGCGGGGAGCTGCCGCTGTGTCGGGTCGGCCTGGGTTGGGTTCGTTGGCGTGTTCGGGCGGCCTCGTCGTTCACCACCGCCAGTGAGGCGAGGACGCCGACGAGTGTCGCTCCGACGTCGTCGTCGGTACGCAATCGCTCGCGAATCGAGCGGACACCGATGCTGCGGTCGTCGAGGGTGCGCACGGTCGACAGCAACTCAGGTGTGCTGCGTCCGAGCCGATCCATCCCGACGACCACGACGGTGTCACCGGAGCGGGCGTAGCCGAGCAGCGCGTCGAGCCCCGGGCGGTGTGCGGTGGGGGAGTCGTGGCGCGAGTGATCGGAGTACACGCGCTCCGGGTCGACACCGTTGTCGATGAGCAGATCGATCTGCTCATCGAGTGCAGGGGAATCCGAACTTTCCCGCGCGTAACCGAGGAGCATCCCGGGTTGCGCTCCCGGATCGGTGGTGGGCATGCCGACGAGGCTATCTCAAAAGACGAGTTACCGAGACGAGACACGCAGTGAGATATGAGACCGCAGAGGCGTCAGCAGGTTCTACGCCGGATCGGTCTTCGAAGACAGTGTTTTACGGACACGGCCCAGCGTGAGGCGCATCGGTGGATTGTGAGACTTACGAGATTCGATACCCGGAGTTATGAGACGGGCGTGACGGAGATGGTCTGCCACATGGAGTGGGTGGCCCCGGCGGGAACCTCGACGACGTCGGGGCCGGCATTGGCCGTCTCGACACACACGAACTCGCGCCAGTGCGGACCGACGTCGGCCATGCCCGCGGCAACGTCGGCGCCGGGATTCCAGACGACGGCCGTGCGCGCCTGGCGTCCACGGATCTCGATGACCCGACCGAAGCCGGGGTCGACGATCCGGTAGGTGCCGCCCGCCCCCGGGTACAGGCGATCGCTGCGCGCAGGGGAACTCGGCAACGTCCATTCGCCGTGCTGCGGATGGATCGCGCCGCCGTCGAACTTGTCGGCATAGGTCAGCCCGGCCAACCCCTCGACGTGGACATCAGCGACATCGGAGACGCGAAAGTAGTTGTGCAGAGCCTCGGTGAGCCGCGCAGGCGCCGCCCCCGGGTTGTGGGTGTGGATGCCCTGCTCCAGCGTTGCGCCGACCCGCACGGTCATCGACAGTCGCAACTCGAGGTGATCGAGTCCTTCGGGTGCCAGCGATATCTCGACCTCGCCGGTCCCGGTCACCACGGAGCTGGTGATCGCCCATCGAGCGGTACGCGCGTAGCCGTGCGAGGGGACGTCGCCGGTCTGACCTTCGCGAGCGAAATAGGGCCAGCAGACCGGGATTCCGCCGCGGATGGGTGTGGGCAGATCGGCAAGCGCCGGCGATACCCACAACACGTCGTCGACCGATCCGGCGGGGCGGAACGACACGACCTGCCCGCCGAACACCGAGATCGCCGCCTGCGCGTGCGGCGTCTCGATGAGGTGGGCGTCGAGCCCGTGAACGGTGCCCCTGCGGACCCCGTGGGAGTGCTGCATTGCGTCGTCACCCGATGTCGTCACCGACTCAGCGTCGCACGCCTGTCACCGTGGCGCCCGTCGCTCGGTGCACGATCACAGACCCGGGACCTCACTGCACCTCGTCAGAGCCCCGGTTCATCTCCTCGCGCCTCATGCGCCCGTGATGCGCGCACATCCGCGGCGACGGCATGTCCCATCAACTGGCCACCACTGGTGAGAAGCGCACGCCGCCAAGGCAACACGCCCTCGATCTCGATCTGGATCGACATCGACAGGATCGTCCGGATAAGCACCACGATGCCGAGGATCAGGGCGTCGGTGATCGACGGCTTGGACGTGATGGTGCGGATCAGATCGGCGGCCACGAGGATCTCGAGGCCGAGCAGGATCGCCGAACCGAGGGTATTGCGCAGGGTGGCGAATGCGGTCGCACCACCCTCGTCGCGACGCAACGATCGGACGCTGAGCACCACCGCCACCACGAACCCGGCGATCATCGCCACCGCGCCGATCACCTCGAGGGTGACCGCGACTCCGGAGAAGACCCTCTCGATGTCCATTTCTGGAGAGTAGTGCCGCGTCCGGGCACTCACCAGCGCATCGGTATCGCGAATGCGGTTCTGCCGAGCCGACCCCGGACATGGGCGTAGCGTCGGCGGGTATGACCCGCGCTGATGTTCACGCCCCCGTCGTCTCGATCGCCGGCGGCGCAGTCTCCGGCAGCACCACCGATGGGATCTCCGCATTCCTCGGAATCCCTTACGCCGCACCGCCGGTCGGGCCCGATGCGTTTGCCGCACCCAAGCCTGCACCGTCGTGGGACGGCGTTCGGGACGCCACCGCCTACGGCCCGACCGCACCGCAGGCGCCGTACCCCGCACCGATCGCCGCGCTCCTCGACACCGTCATCGTCGACGGCGACGACTACCTGAACCTCAACGTCTGGACTCCGGACCCGGGCGGGGCCGGGCTGCCGGTGATGGTGTGGATTCATGGGGGTGCTTTCACCCGCGGTTCCAACCGGATCACGATGTACGCCGGGGACACCTTCGCCCGCGATGGCGTCGTCTGCGTCGGCGTCAATTACCGGCTCGGCACACCGGGATTCGCTTCGGTCGCCGGCGCTCCGGAGAACCGCGGGCTGCTCGATCAGATCGCCGCGCTGCGGTGGGTGCGGGAGAACATCTCCGCATTCGGCGGCGACCCCGATAACATCACCGTCTTCGGTGAGTCCGCCGGCGCCATGAGCGTCGCCTCGCTGCTGTCCTCGCCGCGGGCGGACGGATTGTTCGGGCGGGCGATCATGGAGAGCGGCAACGGCAATGCGGCCGCCGACCCCGCCGATGCGCGCAAGGTCACCGACCGGCTCCCCC
>NZ_MVPX01000197.1:0-6118 GCF_002043085.1 Gordonia sp. i37
CGCCGACGCGCTCGGTCAGGTCTCCGGCGACGAACTATTGAAGGCGCAGACCCAGGTCGCACTCGAACTCATGCTGGCCCCCGATCCGCAGATATGGGGCGAGTCGATCGTGAAGGTCGGCCTCGGCATCATGTCGCAGTTCCCGGTGATCGACGGCGACGTGCTCACCGCGCGGCCTGTCGACGCCATCGCGGCCGGCGCAGGCGCCTCGGTGCCGTTGCTGGCCGGCTGGAACGCCGACGAGTTCCGGTTCTTCATGGTGGCCACCGGTGGGGCGTCGGCGGTCACGGAGGAGGGGGCGGCGGCGATGCTCGGCTCGACCGACGGTGGCGCCGAGTTCCTGCGGAACCGCCTCGACGCGGGCGTCAGCCCCGGCGACGCGCTGAGCGAGGCTCTGAGCCGCGCCGCGTTCTCCGGCCCGACCACCACTCTCGCCGAGGTGCGCGGCGGTGCTCAGGGAGCGCCGGCCTCCACCCATCTCTACGAGTTCGGATACGAGAGCCCGCAGGGGGACATCCGCGCCGGTCATGCTGTCGAGATCCCCTTCGTCTTCGATCACCTCGACGAGGCGCACGCGCTCGTGGGCCCCGAACCCGATCAGCGGATCGCCGACGACATGCACGCCACGTGGGTACGGTTCGCCTCCTTGGGCGATCCTGGATGGTCCCCGTACGCCGCGGGCGGCGAGATCCGCCGACTCGACTGACCTCCCAACCCGTTCACGTCGTCGGCGTGTCCGGGCCCGCAGTCCTCTGATCGGCCCAGGATCGTCGTACGGTGTTAGCCATGCCGAGCAGCGCGACCCTCGTCGGGCGGCAACCCCGCTCCGTCGGGTGGGGACTGGTCGGTCTTGCCGCGATTGCGGCCATCGCGGTGTTCGTCTGGCAGATCACCGTCATCCCGATGCACAACCCGTTCTACGGCTTGTTGCACAACGGAGTGGACCTGCGGGTCTATCGCGCCGGCGGCCACACCGTCGTCACCGCGGCGCCGCTCTACCATCACTCGCTGATCGCCGATCTGGACTTCACCTATCCGCCGTTCGCCGCGGTGCTCTTCGCGCCGCTGTCCCTGGTCGGATTCGCCACCGCAAAACTGTTGTGGTGGGCGGCAATCGGCGTCGTGCTGGTGATCACCGTGCTCCTCGGATTCCGCAGTCTGGGCTACCGTGCCGACGCACGACTGTGGACGTTGTCGGTGCTGCTGGCCATCGCCGTCACCGCGCTCGAACCGGTCCGCACGACGATCTGGCTAGGCCAGATCAACGTGTTCCTGATGTTCCTGATCCTCGCCGACCTCGTCTTCTGTGACCTGAACCGCCCGAACTCTCGCGTCCGGGGGTTCTGGGTCGGCATCGCCGCGGGGATCAAGCTCACCCCCGGATTCTTCGTTCTCTATCTGCTCGCTCTGCGTCGCTGGCGCGCCGCGATCGGGGTGGTCGTGGGCTTCGCGGTGACCGTCGCGGTTGCCTTCGTCGTCATTCCGGGCGACTCCCGCGACTACTGGACCACCTACCTCGGATCGGCCGACCGGGTCGGTCGCGTCGATTCACCGGCCAACCAGTCGATCAACGGCCTCGTCTCGCAGTTGCTCGCCTACTTCGGTGCGACCCACTTCCGTCACCCGTATGCCGACGGCGGAACCGTGTTCGAAGCACCCACGTGGATGTGGGTGCCGGTCGCCGCGATCGTCGTGGTGGCGGGCCTGTGCGCAGCGGTCCTCGCCTATCGCCGGGGCTGGCGGTTGCTGTCGGTGACCATCACCGGCATGACCGCGGCGGCGGCATCGCCGTTCTCGTGGGGCCACCACTGGGTGTGGTTCGTGCCGTTGCTGATCGTCGCGATCGACGTGGCCTACCGAGGCACTCTCGCCGACCGCCGGCGCCTGTGGTGGTGGGTCCTGCCGGTCGCGTTGGTTCTCGCCACGTTCGCCTGGTCGTACAACTGGTGGACCAGCGGGCGCTACCAGAGTTCCGATCACGCCATCGCAATCGGCGTGTTCATGATGCCGCGCTGGCCGAACGTGCATTGGTACGACGGTGCGGCCGTCGTCTTCTATTCGGGTGCCTACGTCGCGGTGCTGCTCGTCACCATTGCGGTGACGCTTGTCGTGGGCCTCTCCCGACGCCCGGTATCCGACGAACCCGACATCGATCGGTACCCTGGCGGCACGCCGGACGACGACGACTCCGGCGATCACACGGATCGAACCGACAATCGGGATCGACCAGAGCAGGACGGGAGCCGACAGTGCGGGCGTGGGAACGACTTCGCATCTGGGGACGGCAACGCCGCTACATCGTCCGGCGCGACCCCCGACTGAATCTGACCTACCGGATCGGCGTCGGCGTGGTCGGCGCGGTCGTTCTCGCCGGCGGCATCGTCGCCATCCCGTACCCCGGGCCCGGTTGGCTCATCGTCTTCCTCGGTCTAGGCATCCTCGCATCGGAGTTCGAGTGGGCGCATCGGTTGCTGCGCTTCGCCCGCGGCCGCTACGACGCCTGGCTGGAGTGGATGAAGCGCCGGCACTGGTCGGTGCAGGGGATGTTCGGGCTGGCCACGTGTGTGGTGGTGCTCGCCTCACTGTGGGTGCTGGGCGTGTTCGGAACGGTCGCGGGATGGTTCGACGTCCACGCCGACTGGGCCCAGAGCCCGATCCTGTGACCCGCGGCCCATCCTCCGGCACGCCCGCGTACCCGGCGCGGATACGATCGACCACGAAATCGATAATTCGGCGGCACCGGCGACCGGTGCCGCCACATGTGTGAGGAGCGTTCGCCGTGCCCGACGATCTCAAGGTGAGTTACCCAGCCACGATCCGTGTGCCTGCTGGGACCACCGCGGGCACCGCGCTGCGTGAGCACGATCTGCCCAACAAGGGGCCGCAGGCGATCGTCGTCGTCCGCGACGCGGCCGGCGACCTGCGCGATCTGTCGTGGACCCCGGAACTCGACACCGACGTCGAGCCCGTCGCCGCCGACACCGAAGCCGGTCGCAGCGTGATCCGGCATTCGACCGCCCACGTCCTCGCGCAGGCCGTGCAGGAACTGTTCCCCGACGCCAAACTCGGCATCGGTCCGCCCATCAAGGACGGCTTCTACTACGACTTCGACGTCGCCGAGCCGTTCACCCCCGAGGATCTCACCGCCCTCGAGAAGAAGATGAAGCAGATCATCAAGTCGGGCCAACGGTTTTCGCGTCGGGTCTACGCCTCCAAGGACGAGGCCCGGATGGAACTGGCGAACGAGCCGTTCAAGCTCGAACTCATCGACGACAAGGGCGCGGCCGCCGACAGTGAGGTGATGGAGGTCGGCGGCGCCGAACTCACCGCCTACGACAACCTCAATCCCCGAACCGGAGAACGCATCTGGTGCGATTTGTGCCGTGGTCCGCACGTGCCGACCACCAAGTACATCGCGGCGTTCAAGCTCACCCGCAGCTCGGCGGCCTACTGGCGCGGCGATCAGGACAACGCCGACCTGCAGCGCATCTACGGGACCGCCTGGGAGTCTGCAGAGGCGCAGGACGCGTACCTGAAGATGCTCGCCGAGGCCGAGAAACGCGATCACCGCAAGCTCGGCGCCGAACTGGACCTGTTCAGCTTCCCAGATGAGCTCGGTTCCGGCCTCCCGGTCTTCCACCCCAAGGGTGGGATCATCCGCAAGGAGATGGAGGACCTCTCCCGGGCCCGTCACGTGGCGGCGGGGTACGAGTTCGTCAATACGCCACACCTGACCAAGGGGCACCTATTCGAGGTTTCCAAGCACCTCGATTGGTACGCCGACGGCATGTTCCCGCCTATGCACCTCGATGCCGAGTACAACGAGGACGGTACTGTCCGAAAGCCGGGGCAGGACTATTACGTCAAGCCGATGAACTGCCCGATGCACAACTTGATCTTCCGGTCCCGGGGTCGCTCCTATCGGGAACTTCCGTTGCGGCTCTTCGAGTTCGGTTCGGTCTATCGGTACGAGAAATCGGGCGTGATTCACGGGCTCACGCGTGCTCGTGGCTTCACCCAGGACGATGCACACATCTATTGCACGCAAGAGCAAGTGGTCGAAGAGCTGACCACCACCCTGGAGTTCGTCCTGCAGTTGCTCACCGACTACGGCCTCGACGACTTCTATCTCGAGTTGTCGACCAAGGACCCCAAGAAGTTCGTCGGTTCGGATGAGCTGTGGGCACAGGCAACCGAGACCCTGCGCGAGGTCGGCGAGGCGTCGGGACTCGACTTGGTGCCGGATCCGGGCGGAGCGGCTTTTTATGGCCCGAAGATCTCGGTGCAGGCCAAGGATGCACTCGGCCGCACCTGGCAGATGTCGACCCTGCAGCTCGACTTCTTCGAGCCGGAGCTTTTCGAGCTCGAGTACACCGCGCCGGACGGCACCAAGAAGCGTCCGGTGATGATCCACCGTGCGTTGTTCGGCTCGATCGAACGATTCTTCGGCGTACTCACCGAGCACTATGCGGGTGCGTTCCCGGCGTGGTTGTCGCCGGTACAGGTGGTCGGCATCCCGGTCGCCGACACCTTCGCCGATCATCTGCAAGGCGTCGTCGACGACCTCAAGAAACGCGGAATCCGCGCGGAGGTCGACTATTCTGACGACCGCATGCAGAAGAAGATCCGCACCCACACCACCGGAAAGGTGCCGTTCATGCTGCTCGCGGGCGAACGCGATGTCGCCGCAGGCGCGGTGAGTTTCCGCTTCCGCGACGGAACCCAGGTCAACGGCGTGCCCACGGCGCAGGCGGTCGAGACGATCGCCGAGTGGATCGGCGCCCGTCGCAACGATTCGCCGACCAGTGAGCTCATCGCCGCCGGGGCGGGTGGGGACCACGATGGCTGAGGACCGCGGAGCCGACCAGCCGAGCGCCAACGAGCAGAGCACCGACGAGCAGATCCGGGACTGCGGCACCGGCGATCCGGATCGGTTGCAGCGGTTGTGGAGTCCGCATCGGATGACCTACATCACCGCCGACCCGCCGGCGACCAAGTCCACCGGGCATCCGTTCCTCGACATCCCGACGATGACCGACGAGGACGGGTTGATCGTCGCGCGCGGTGAGCACGTCTACGCGGTGCTCAACCTGTACCCGTACAACCCCGGGCACACGATGGTCGTGCCGTATCGGCAGGTCGCCGACCTGGAGGCGTTGACGCCGGGGGAGTCGGCCGAGCTGATGGCCTTCACCCAGCGGATGATCCGCACCATCAAGTCGGTCTCGAACCCCAACGCGTTCAACGTCGGTTTGAACCTCGGTTACGCCGCGGGGGGATCGTTGGCCGAACACCTGCACCAGCACATCGTTCCGCGCTGGGTGGGGGATGCGAACTTCATCACGGTGGTCGGCGGCGCGAAGGTCATGCCGCAATTGCTGCGCGATACCCGTCACCTCCTCGCGGAGGCGTGGGAACGGTTCGGTGCAGGTCAAGGGCTCGGTGAGGGGCGGGGCGAGCGGTGAATCTCGATCGGGGAGAAGGAGCGCATCGGTGCTGAGCATCCGGGGCCGCGCGTCGGTGTCGAAGGTGACGCTGCCCATCGGGCGGGCGTTGCTGCGCACCGGACTCACCCCCGACATGATGACGCTCATCGGCACCGTGGCCTCGGTGGCCGCGGCGCTGACGCTGTTCCCGATGGGGCAGTTGTTCTGGGGCACGATGGTCATCTGGCTGTTCGTGATGTTCGACATGCTCGACGGTGCGATGGCGCGAGCCCGCGGTGGTGGCACCCGTTTCGGGTCGGTGCTCGACGCGACCTGCGACCGGATCGCCGACGGCGCGATCTTCGCCGGACTGGCCTGGTGGTGTGCCTGGACCCACCCGCACCAGCTGCTCTTCGTCGCCACCCTGATCTGTTTGGTGACCTCTCAGGTCATCTCGTATGCGAAGGCCCGCGCCGAAGCTGCCGGCCTCGACGGCGACGGCGGTCTCATCGAGCGACCCGACCGGCTCATCATCGTGCTCGTCGGGGCCGGATTGACCGGACTGGGTCTGTGGTGGGCCATCCATGTTGCGATGTGGTTGCTCGCGGTCGGCTCGGTCATCACCGTCGGTCAGCGCATGTGGTCGATCGCGGCGTCACCCGGCGCGCGTGAACTGATCCCGATGGCCGCGG
>NZ_MVPX01000198.1:0-6379 GCF_002043085.1 Gordonia sp. i37
ACGAGGGTGGGGTCAGCACTCGAGCGGCTGTCCGCGGGTGCCGCCGACCTCGGCTATCGGGCCGGGTGGGCCGGTGTCCGCCATGCTCCGGACGGACCGGCGCGCGCCGCCTTCGACCGGGCCGGTGCCTTCGCCGGGCGCCGCAATGGCGGACCGGAGCAGTTGCGCCGTAATCTCGCCCGGGTCCTCGGCACCACCGGCGCCCAGGTCCCCGACGACCTCGTCGCCGATGCGATGCGCTCCTATGCGCGGTATTGGTACGAGGCCTTCCGTCTGCCCGCGCAGGACCTGGCGGCCACCGCCGAGACCGTCGTCGTCCCACCCCCTGATCAGGCACGACTCGATGCGGCTCTCGACCGCGGCAAGGGTGTGGTCCTGGCGCTGCCGCACTCGGGCAACTGGGACATGGCGGGCGTCTGGCTGGTGCAGAACCGCGGGAGTTTCGCCACCGTCGCCGAACGACTCAAACCGGAATCGCTGTTCCGTCGGTTCGTCGACTACCGGGAGTCGTTGGGATTCGAGATCTTTCCGCTCTCCGGCGGCGAGCAGCCACCGTTCGGCCTGTTGGCCGAGCGCCTTCGCGCCGGCGGAATCGTGTGCCTGCTCGGCGAACGCGACATCGCGCGCCACGGCGTCCCGGTCACCTTCTTCGGCGAACGCACCCGCATGCCTGCGGGCTCGGCGCGGCTGGCCATCGAGACCGGAGCCGGCTTGTTGCCGGTGCACCACTGGTTCACCGACGCGCCCGGCTCGCAGATCACCGTCAGCAACGAGATCGACGTATCCGTCGGTGTCGAGGCCGCGACCCAGGCGCTCGCCGACACCTTCGCCGAGAACATCGCCGCACACCCCGCCGACTGGCACATGCTGCAGCCCCTGTGGGAAGCCGACTGGTCGGAGCGCCAGCGTGATCGGGTGCACGGGGCCGGGGAGAGCACATGAGGATCGGCATGGTGTGCCCGTACTCGTTCTCCGTCCCCGGCGGAGTGCAGGCGCACGTCGCCGAACTCGCCGCGGTGTTCATCGAACGCGGACACCATGTCAGCGTGATCGCCCCCGCCGACGGTGACACCGACCTACCCGACTACGTCGTCTCCGGCGGCCCGGCGCTCGCCATTCCCTACAACGGCTCGGTATCGCGGGTGAACTTCAGCCCCAACGGATATCGACGACTGCGTCGCTGGATCGCCGACAACCACTTCGACGTGTTGCACGTCCACGAACCCAATTCGCCGAGCCTGTCGATGATGGCCCTGATGGTGGCCTCCGGGCCGATCGTCACGACATTCCACACATCTACGTCGAAATCGTTGTGGCTCAGCACTTTCCAAGGCATGCTGCGGCCCTATCACGAGCGCATCTCGGGCAAGATCGCGGTCAGTGAACTGGCACGACGATGGCAGATGGAGTCGCTGGGTTCCGACGCGGTGGAGATCCCCAACGGGATCAACGTCAGATCGTTCGCCGACGCCGAACCCCTCGACGGCTATCCGTGGCCGGGGCGTACGGTGCTGTTCCTCGGTCGCTACGACGAGCCCCGAAAGGGCATCGACATCCTCATGCGCGCGCTGCCCACGGTGGTGGAGCAATTCGGCGACCTGCGGGTTCTCGTGGTCGGCGGCGGCAACCAGAAAGCGTTGCGTCGCCGCGCCGGAGATCTCGCCGACCACCTCGTGTTCCTCGGTCAGGTCGACGACGCCACCAAGGCCCGCGCGCTGGCCTCGGCCGAGGTGTACTGCGCGCCGAACCTCGGCGGCGAGAGCTTCGGCATCGTGCTCGTCGAGGCCATGGCCGCCGGCGCGGCGGTGATCGCCAGCAAACTCGACGCGTTCCGGCGCGTGCTCGACGACGGCCGGGCGGGCCGGCTGTTCACGGTCGGCGCCGCCGACGAACTGGCGTCGGGACTGATCGAACTACTCGCCGACGACGACGCCCGCGCCGACCAGGTGCGGGCCGCACGTGCCCGCGCGGCCCGCTACGACTGGTCGCGGGTCGCCGATCAGATCATGCGCGTGTACGAGACCGTCACCGTCGGTGCCGGCCCGGTCGTGGTGTCGGACTGACGTCGTGCCGCACGAACCGAGGGGGTGGAGGAGATGTCGGCGTTGACGATCGTAGTGGTCGTGATCATCGTGGCGATCCTGGTGATCATCGGTGCCTGGGCCTACAGTCGCGCGAATCGGCTCGACCGGCTCAACGTCCGCGTCGACCTCGCCTGGCAGGCGCTGGAGGCGGCACTGGAGCGTCGAACCGTGGTGGTGCGGGTACTCACCGCGTGGATGGAGGACTCCGGTGATCCGGAGATCGCCACCGCCGCACGGCACCTCGCCGCCTGTGCCGACGCCGCCGAGCACGCTCCGCGCGCCTCCCGCGAGGATGCCGAGAATGCCTTGTCCACGGCGCTGAGCAGGGTGGACCCGTCGGTCCGTCCGCCCGGACTGATCGCCGAATTGGCCGACGCCGAGACCCGGGTGATGATGGCCCGCCGCTTCTACAACGACGCCGTCCGCGACACCCTCAGCCTGGCCGACCGCTTCCTGGTGCGGTTGTTGCGCCTGGGCGGACGCGCACAGCGACCCGAGTATTTCGAGATCGTCGAGCGGGTGACCCCCGGCACCGCCGACTGAGCGGAGTCGGCCAAACCGAGGTGTGTGGCGAGTGCGCCGGACACCTCACCTATCCTGGTGGGACGCGCTGCGCAGCCGAGGGCTGCGCCGTCGCCGAGACTCGAAGAACCGCGAATCAGGAGACCTCCAGTGAGCCAACCCCAGTCCGGGACCACCCCCGGGTCTGATGCGACGTCCGCGATCAACGGACACCACGGCACCCCCGAGTCCGGACAGGGCACCGCACGGGTGAAGCGGGGCATGGCCGAGATGCTCAAGGGCGGTGTGATCATGGACGTGGTCACCCCCGATCAGGCCAAGATCGCCGAGGACGCCGGCGCGGTCGCGGTGATGGCGCTCGAGCGTGTGCCCGCCGACATCCGTGCCCAGGGTGGCGTCTCGCGGATGAGTGATCCGGACATGATCGACGGGATCATCGCCGCGGTATCGATCCCCGTGATGGCCAAGGCCCGTATCGGCCACTTCGTCGAGGCCCAGATCCTGCAGAGCCTCGGCGTCGACTACGTCGACGAGTCCGAGGTGCTGACCCCGGCCGACTACGCCAATCACATCGACAAGTGGGCGTTCACGGTGCCGTTCGTCTGCGGTGCCACCAATCTCGGTGAGGCGCTGCGCCGTATCACCGAGGGAGCGGCGATGATCCGGTCCAAGGGTGAGGCCGGCACCGGCGACGTCTCGAACGCGACGACGCACATGCGCAAGATCCGCGACGAGATCCGCAGGCTCAGCTCGCTGCCGACCGACGAGCTGTATGTGGCCGCCAAGGAGCTGCAGGCGCCCTACGAGCTGGTTGCCGAGGTCGCGCGGGCGGGCAAGCTGCCCGTCACCTTGTTCCCCGCCGGTGGCATCGCGACCCCGGCCGATGCGGCGATGATGATGCAACTCGGCGCCGAGGGCGTGTTCGTCGGATCGGGCATCTTCAAGTCCGGCAACCCGGCGCAGCGTGCGGCCGCGATCGTGCAGGCGACGACCTTCCACGACGACCCCGACGTGCTGGCGAAGGTCTCGCGCGGACTCGGTGAGGCGATGGTCGGGATCAACGTCGACGACATCCCGGCGCCGCACCGCCTCGCCGAACGAGGTTGGTGACCGTCCTGACCGCGAGTATCCGTCGACCGAATGGCTGTTCTCCGGTGTGGTCCGACGCCGTGCGGCGAGGTCTCGCCGGTAGGATCTGCTGACCATGGATTCGGTGAGCATCGTCCGCGACGAGGCGACCTCGGGCACCCACTTCGTGGAGGATCTGCGTCTGGAGTGGGCGGTGCGATGCAGCGTCGGCCGGGTGCGCGAGACCAACGAGGACGCCGCACTGGCCATGCCGGGCAAGTATTTGCTCGCCGACGGCATGGGCGGACACGACAGCGGAGAACTCGCCAGTGAGGCAGCGCTGCTGACGCTCTCGGCTGCCACGAGTGCCGGCGAGCTGATCGAGACGCAGAAGGCCCTCATCGACCTCCTCGACGAGGCACAGGCCCGGATCTCCGACATCGAGACCTCCTCGGAACGCCGCGCGGGAACCACGACGACCGGTGCGGTGCTGGTCACCGTCGAGGGCGAGCCGCACTGGCTGATCCTCAACATCGGCGACTCGCGCACCTACCGGTTCCAGCACGGCACCCTGCAGCAGCTGACCCGCGATCACTCGCAGGTCCAGGACTTCATCGATGCCGGGTTCCTCACCCCCGAGGACGCCCGCACCGATCCGCGCCGCAACGTGATCACCCGAGCGCTCGGCGCGGGCATGATCGAGCCCGTCGCCGACTACTTCAGCACCGTCGCGTTGCCGGGCGACATCCTGCTCATGTGCTCGGACGGTTTGACCGGGGAACTACCCGACGACGAGATCGCCCGCATCCTCGGTGACGCCGACGGCGTCGTCGACGCCGCGGACGAACTCGTCGACGCCGCACTGGAACTCGGCGCTCACGACAACGTGACCGTGATCGTCGTCGAGGTCCACGAATCGGTCCCGACCATCCGGATGCCCGCCGTGAACGGCGACGCGGACGGTGCTGAGGGCGACGGCGCTGGGGTCGACGGCGCTGCGGCGGACGACGCGGGGGTCGACGGCACCGCGATCGACGGGGCGGCTGTCGAGGAGACAGGAACTCACGACGCAGGGGCCCAGGACGCAGGGGCCGAACAAGCGGAAGAAACGGTGGCCTCGGAAACCGTGGCCGACGGGACCGCAACCGACGGGGGCGACGTGGAGCCCACGCCGGAGAAGTGATCGGGGTCGGATGAATGATTCCTGAACCGGGACATCCGGGGTCGGAGCATTCGGGGAGCACTCCGGTGCCCCCGGGAATGACCTACGTCGAATACTGCGGTGAGCGCTATCCGTTGATGGGTGACCGACGATTCACCGTCGGGCGCGAAGCCGACCTCTCCGTCGACGACAACCCCTATCTGCATCGCCGATTCCTGGTGCTGCACAACGAAAACGGACTGTGGTGGCTCACCAACCTGGGCACCCACCTCTCGGCGAGCGTGTCGGCCGGCGACGTCGGGTTCTCGGCGACCCTCGGCCCGGGTGCTCGTATGCCGCTGGTGTTCGGCGAGACGACGATCGTGTTCACCGCCGGCCCGACCACCTACGAACTCAGCGTCTACGCCACGGCCCCACAGGTGCGCCCGCTCACCGAGCAGTCCTTCATCGGCGGTCGCACCACCCAGGGCGTCCCGATGCTCACCGAGAGCCAGAAACTGCTCATCGTCGTGCTCGCGGAAGAGATCCTGCGGCGCGAGGGCACCGGGGCCAGCGCGATCCCGTCGTCGGCGAAGGCGGCCGCCCGGTTGGGGTGGCCGCTGACGAAGTTCAACCGCAAACTCGACAACGTCTGCGACAAGCTCGATCAACTCGGGGTCAGCGGGATGCGCGCCGGGGGCGGCAAGCTCGCCAGCAACCGCCGCGCCCGTCTGGTCGAGTACGCGGTCGCCTCCCGCATCGTCACCCGCGACGATCTCCCGCTGATCGACGCCGAAGCCGCGCGCAACGCCGCGAGCTGATGTCGGGGCCCGTTCCCCCTTCCTGGGGAACGACGCATGGGTAGTCGTGGCAACAACTCCTCACCGGCTCGAAATTACCCCTTCTGACCTGCGCTTATCCCATGGGTAGTTCTACCCATGGGCAGGGGAGTTCTCCCCATCGACCTCCCGTCGGATCGCTCATAACGTCTTCTGCATCGGGGCAACGGAGCCCAACGCATGACGCGAATCCAGGAGGACACCATGACCGCAGTCGTTCCCCACACCCCCGCCAGTCAGCTCGCCCAGGCCGCTCGTCGCCGCGCCGAGGCCGACCGTCGGCGTACCGAGGCGCTCGCGCGCCTCGCGGCCCGCCGGATGCCGTTGCCCGGTCAGCAGCCGATGCCGGCCGGCCCGCACATGCGCCTGGTTCCCGAGGCGCCGCAACCCGTCGAGGAGGCCGCCGCTCCCGAACTGCCCCGGCCGAGCCTGACCAACCGCGAGATCGAGGTGCTGCGCACCTGGCTGATGGTGGACTCGAAACCCGCTGTGGCGCAGGAGCTGTTCATCTCGCTCGGCACCGTCAACACCCACCTGACCCGCATCCGCGCCAAGTACGCCGAGATCGGCCGTACCGCGCCGACCAAGGCGGCGCTCGTCGCGCGCGCCGTTCAGGATGGTCTGGTTCGTCTCGACGAGCTGTGAGGAATCCGGGCACCCGGTGCCCACGGCGTCCGCGCGGCGAGCCGTCTGCGCAGGCCCTTTCGAGTGTCGACGGAACGCAT
>NZ_MVPX01000199.1:0-3381 GCF_002043085.1 Gordonia sp. i37
CCCCGGTGCCCACGGCGTCCGCGCGGCGAGCCGTCTGCGCAGGCCCTTTCGAGTGTCGACGGAACGCATACGGGATACTGGTCGGGTGGCAGAGATCGAGGACGTCCTCAGGGTCGAGCGCATCGAGACCGACATCTATCGGGGCGGGGCCTTCGAGAGTCAGCTCCAACGCACCTTCGGCGGACAGGTTGCCGGCCAGGCGCTGGTCTCGGCGACACGGACCGTCTCCGACGAGTTCTCGGTGCATTCGCTGCACGGGTACTTCCTGCGGCCCGGCAACCCCGACATTCCCGCGGTCTTCCTCGTCGACCGCATCCGTGACGGCCGTTCCTTCGTCACCCGTCGCGTGACCGGAATCCAGAACGGCGAGGCCATCTTCACGATGTCGGCGTCGTTCCATGTCACCACCGACGAGGGCATCGAACATCAGGACCCCATTCCGCCCGCACCGGCCCCCGAGGACCTGCCCGACCGGCACGTCCTGGCCGGCGACGACGAAAAAGCGGTGTTCAAGGAGTGGGACAACTTCGACATCCGCATCGTTCCGGCCGACAAACTGGTCACCTCACCGTTCTTCGTCGCCCAGCAACGGGTGTGGTTCCGATACCGCAAACCGTTGCCGGATGATCAGACGATCCACGTGTGCACGTTGGCCTACATGAGCGACATGACCCTGCTCGGGTCCTCAAAGGTGCCCCATCCCGGCGTCGAACCCCAATCGGCGTCCCTCGACCACGCGATGTGGTTCATGCGAAACTTCCGCGCCGACGAGTGGCTGCTCTACGACCAGACGTCGCCGTCGGCGGGTGCCGGGCGCACCCTGACCCAGGGCCGCATCTTCGACCGGGCCGGACGGATGGTGGCCGCGGTGACCCAAGAGGGCTTGAGCCGGACCGGGCGCGTGATGCCCGCCGATCAGCACGCCCGGCAGAACCGGTGAGCGGCGCCCGACCTCGGATCGGGGTGCTCGCGCTCCAAGGTGACGTCCGCGAGCATCTCGCCGCGCTGACCGGTGCCGGCGCGCAGGCGTCCGCAGTCCGACGCCCGACCGAACTCGACCGGGTCGACGGTCTGGTGATCCCCGGTGGCGAGTCGACCACGATGAGCAAACTCCTGGGGATCTTGGAGTTGTACGAACCGCTGCGCGAGCGGCTCGCCGAGGGCATGCCCGCCTACGGCTCGTGCGCCGGGATGATCCTGCTCGCCTCCCATATCCTCGACACGCGACCCGACGCCCGGCATCTCGATGCCCTCGATATCACGGTGCGCCGCAATGCTTTCGGCCGTCAGGTCGAGTCCTTCGAAACCGACCTGGACGTCGAACACATCACCGAGGGCGGACCGTCGATGCGTGCGGTGTTCATCCGCGCGCCCTGGGTGGAGAAGGTCGGCGCCGACGTGGAGGTGCTCGCCCGGGTGCCCGGCGGCCCGGCCGCCGAGAGGGTCGTCGCGGTGCGGCAGGGCAATGTGCTGGCCACCTCGTTCCACCCCGAGGTGACCGGTGATCGGCGGGTGCACGCGCACTTCGTCGACATGGTGCGCGGTTGAGGCGGGTGGCGCGTCGGTAGAATCGATCTCCGACGTGTTCGACGAGTAGTGACGTGTTCCACAGAAGTCATGCCCGGATCTCCCCGTCAGGGGCTCCTCCGGTGCACGGGAAGGATCGGAAGAGCGTATGAGCGGCCATTCCAAATGGGCGACCACCAAGCACAAGAAGGCCGTCATCGATGCCAAGCGCGGCAAGATGTTCGCCAAGCTGATCAAGAACATCGAGGTCGCTGCGCGCACCGGTGGTGGTGACCCCGCCGGCAACCCGACTCTCTACGACGCGATCCAGAAGGCCAAGAAGTCGTCGGTGCCCAACGACAACATCGAGCGGGCCCGCAAGCGGGGCGGCGGCGAAGAGGCCGGTGGCGCCGACTGGCAGACCATCACCTACGAGGGCTACGGACCCAACGGTGTCGCCATCCTCATCGAGTGCCTCACCGACAACCGTAATCGCGCCGCCGGCGAGGTACGGACCGCGATGACCCGCAACGGCGGAAACATGGCCGACCCGGGGTCGGTGGCCTACCTGTTCACCCGTAAGGGTGTGGTGACGCTGGAGAAGAACGGTCAGAGCGAGGACGACATCCTGATGGCCGTGCTCGACGCCGGCGCGGAGGAGGTCAATGACCTCGGCGAGACGTTCGAGGTGGTCAGCGAACCGACCGACCTCGTCGCGGTGCGTACAGCATTGCAGGAGGCCGGCATCGACTACGAATCGGCCGAGGCGGACTTCCGTGCGTCGGTGGAGGTTCCCGTCGACGCCGAGGGCGCGCGCAAGGTGTTCAAACTGATCGACGCGCTCGAGGATTCCGACGACGTCCAGAACGTGTACAGCAATGTCGACGTCAGCGACGAGGTGCTCGCCGAACTCGACAGCTGAGGCCCCGCCAACGCAGCCGGCATCGGTTCAGCCGTCAACCGCTCAGCCCTCAACCCCGCAGCGCCGGCCGGTCCGGTTGGTCGTAGCGGACCTCGACGTCGGGGTCGGGTGCGTCGCGTTGATGGTCGAGCAACGGGTCGATCGTCCACTGCCGGTCGGACGGCGTCCTGCGTAACAGTGCCGCGCGACTCATCCGCAGCGCGATCGTCAGGTCCAGGTCGAGATCGTCGCGCACTACCATCTCACCGGCGATCAGAGTGATCTGGCCGGAGGCGGCATCGAGCCGTTGATCGCGAAATGACCTGTCGGAGAGTTCATCCCAGAGCCGCGGCAACCATCGTCGGTGGTCGCGGATACCGTCGAGTACCTCCCGGCGCAGCGCCGCGAAGTCGTACCACGAGGTGGTGAACGCCTCGGGGTCGTGCGGTCCCCATTCGAGCCGCAGCGAGGCCGGGCGGACGTAGTCGCCGACCCGGACGACCTCCGCCGCACGTCCGCGGGAGCGCAGCACCTCGATGACCCGCAGCGCCAACAGGTCCGGCCGGGCCGCCACCGCACCGTCGATCCCGACCACCGGTTGACCGGGCAGGGCCGCGCACCTCTCGGCGCACGTGACGACCAGGCCCTCGGGGTCGATCGGGCGGTAGGCGGGCACGGCCGTATTCTCCACGGTTCGGCCGTGTTCGTTCGCCACGGGTTGCCGTGTCGATCCCACTCTCTGTCGGTCGGCGTCGCTAGAATCTCGAACAACTGTTCGTTGTCGGTGGAGGAGTGTCGAGTGCGGGTGATGGGCGTCGACCCGGGGCTGACCCGGTGCGGGATCGCGCTGGTCGAGTCGGGGAGTGGTCGCAGTGTGACCGCCCTCGACGTCGATGTGGTCCGCACACCCACCGACATGGAACTCGCCCAACGCCTGCTCGCGGTGTACACCGCGGCCAGCCAGTGGCTCCACC
>NZ_MVPX01000002.1:0-3733 GCF_002043085.1 Gordonia sp. i37
GACGAGCGCCTCGTAGCCGACGACCCCGAGCGAATACACGTCCGACGCCGCGGTCGCGTCGTCGCCGGTGGCCTGCTCGGGCGAGATGTACTGGGCTGTGCCCATCACCATGCCGGTCTGCGTGACCGGTGCGGCGTCGACGGCCTTGGCGATCCCGAAGTCGGTGATCTTGACCTGACCGGTCGGCGTGATGAGGATGTTGCCGGGTTTGACGTCGCGGTGCACCAGCCCCTGGCTGTGCGCGGCCTGCAACGCGCGTCCGGTCTGCTCGAGCATGTCGAGGGTGTTGGCCACCGACAACCGACCCATCCGCGAGATCACCGAGTTCAGCGGCTCGCCGTCGACGAGCTCCATCACCAGGTACGCCAGCGTGCCGCCGCCACGGTCACCGGTCTCGCCGTAGTCGAAGACGTTCGCGATGCCCGGGTTGTTGAGCTTCGCGGTGGTCTGCGCCTCGGTGCGGAACCGTGCCGCGAACTCGGGATCGTCGGAGTACTCCGCCTTGAGCACCTTGACCGCAACCCGGCGATTGAGCCGGGTGTCAAGCGCTTCCCAGACCTGTCCCATACCGCCGGTGGCGATGAGACGCATCAGCCGATAGCGGTCGGCGATGATGGTGCCGTTCTGCAACGTCATCGTCCACCTCCTACATAAGCATTGATCACTGCCCGGCCGATGGGTCCGGCCACGGTGTTACCGACCGATTGCACACCGAACTTCCCATTCTCCACCACCACCGCGACGGCGATCTTCGCGTCCGTCGACGGCCCGAACGCGATGTACCAGGAATACGGGGTGGCGGAGTTCTCGTCGCCGTGCTCGGCGGTACCGGTCTTCGACGCGATCTGCACCGGCCCGCCGGACGGGTTCGATGCATTCTCCACCCCGACCATCATCGATGTCAGGCTAGCCGCCTGCTCCGAGGTGATCGGCGAGTTGATGGTGGTCGGTGGCGTCGTGTAGAGGGTGCGCAGGTCCGCCGACTGCAACTTGTCGACCAGGTACGGCTGCATCCGCACACCGGCGTTGGCGACGGTCGCGGCGACCATCGCGTTCTGCAGGGTCGACATCGCAACATCCTTCTGTCCGATCGCACTGAGCGCGAGAGATGCGCGGTCGGGGATCGTGCCGACCGTCGACCGCGCCACCGGCATCGGGATGTTCGGCGCCGGCGAGTCGAGGCCGTAGAGCCGAGCGGTTTCCTTGAGTGTGTCGGTGGCGTTGGGCATCTTGTTGAGCACGAGGTCGGCGAAGGCGGTGTTGCACGAGTACTTCACCGCATCGGCGAGGCTGACGGTGCCGCTGCCGCCGGGGCAGGTCTCGTCGCCGTAGTTCGGCAGTTTCGCGGTGCTGTCGGGCAGCTGGAAGGTCGACGCCGCGGTCAGCTGCGTCGACGCGTTGAGTCCGTCACGCAATGCCGCCGACGACGTGATGATCTTGAACGTCGATCCGGGCGGATAGATCTCGTCGGTCGCACGGTTCTGCAGGCGCTTGTCCGCGCCGGTGTCGGCGCCCCACGCCGCCTCCCGCACGTTCTGGTCGTGGCTGCTCAGCAGATTCGGGTCGTAGCTGGGCGTCGAGGCCATCGCGAGGATCTTGCCGGTACTCGGGTCCATCGCGACGACCGCACCGACGCACGGCCCGTCGCACGTGGCCCCGGAGTTCAGCTGGTCGTAGGCGATCTGCTGCAACCGCGGGTCGATGGTCGTGACGACGTTGCCGCCGCGTGGATCCCGACCGGAGAACATGTCGGTGAACCGCTGACCGAACAGGCGGTCGTCGTTGCCGGAGAGGATCGAGTTCTCGTACTGCTCGAGGCCCGCCGACCCGTACTGGATCGAGTAGTAGCCGGTGATCGGAGCGAAGGCGCGCGGGTTCACCGGATAGCGGCGCAGGTACTTGTAGCGGCTGTCGGTGGCCTGCGACATCGCAATGACCTCGCCGCCGGCGATGATCGAGCCGCGCTGCCGGGAGTACTCGTCGAGCAGCACCCGGTCGTTGCGCGGGTCGGAGCGCAGCTTGTCGGCCTTGATCACCTGCACGTAGGTGGCGTTGGCGAGCAGGACGACGATCAACGCGATCACCGCGACCGACACCCGACGGATCGGAGTGTTCACGTGCGCTTCACCGCCTGCGTGGGCAGTGACTCGACGGGCTTGGGGGTCGGCCGGCGCTTCGTCGGATCCGGCTCGCGGGCAGCGTTGGACACGCGGATCAGCAACGCCACCAACACATAGTTGGCGAGCAGCGACGAGCCGCCGTAGGAGATGAACGGGGTGGTCAGACCGGTCAGCGGGATCAGCTTGGTGACGCCGCCGACGACGACGAAGACCTGCACCGCCATGGTCACCGACAGTCCGGTGGCCAGCAGCTTGCCGAAGCTGTCGCGGACGGTCACCGCGGTCCGCAGGCCGCGCACGACGAAGATCATGTACATCATCAGCACCGCGGCCAGGCCGACGAGCCCGAGCTCCTCACCGATCGTCGCGATGATGAAGTCGGTGTTGGCGAACGGCACCGCGTTGGGTCGCCCCGAGCCCAGTCCGGTGCCGAACAGACCACCGGTGGCCAGGCCGAACAGACTCTGGCCGATCTGGTAGCCGGTGTTGTAGAAGTCGCCGAACGGATCGAGCCACACCGATACGCGGACCTGCAGATGCGGGAACAACTGGTAGGCGAGGATCGCGCCGACGGCGAACATGGTCAGACCGATGACCACCCAGCCCACCCGCTCGGTGGCCACGTAGAGCATCGCCAAGATCGTGGTGAAGATCAGCAGCGGGCCACCGAGATCGTTCTCGAGGGCGAAGATGCCGATCGCGACGACCCATGCGATGAGCAGCGGGCCGAGGTCTCGGGCGCGTGGCAGGTCCATGCCCAGGAAGTGTTTGCCCGCGGTGGTGAACAGGTCGCGTTTGGAGACCAGCAGGGCCGCGGTGAAGATGATCAGCAGGATCTTCGAGAACTCACCGGGCTGGATGTTGAACAGCGGCGTGCGAATCCAGTTCTTGGAGCCGTTGATCTCCGACAACGACGCCGGCAGGATCGCCGGGATCGCCAAGAAGATCAGACCGCCCAGACCCAGCGTGTACGCGTAGCGCGACAGGGTGCGGTGATCGCGGATGAAGATGAGGATCGCGGCGAAGACGGCCATCCCGAGGAACGCCCACAGCAACTGCTGGTCGGCGTTGTCGGTCTTGGTCGTCGGATTGATCGACTCCCCGGTGTTGCCCGACCCGAGGTCGAGCCGGTGGATGAGGACCAGACCGAGGCCGTTGAGCATCGCCACCACCGGCAAGAAGACGGGGTCGGCGTGCGGGGCGAAGCGCCGCACCACCAGATGACCGATCGCGAACAGCACGATGTAGGCGGCGACGTACTTCGCGATGTCCCACGTCAGCGACTGATCCTGGGCGCTCTGCACGATGAGCAGCGCGACGGTGACCACCCCGATGGCGCACACCAGCAGCGCCAATTCGGCGTTGCGTCCGGTGTGTTCGGGCTGGGTGGGCCGTGCGTGGGTCGGGGCGGCGGCTTGCGTCATCTACGGTTCCCGGCAGTTCGTTCCGGGCTGGTCAGCCGAGGGCGACGTCGATGATCCCGCCGAGCCGGAGGGTGCCGAACTGGAGGGTGCGGAGCTGCCGGGCGCCGAGCTGTTCGGGGCACCCGACGTAGGGGGCGCGGGCGCCTCGGTCACCGGGGCGATGTGGGCACCGCCGGGCCCGAAGGTCGC
>NZ_MVPX01000020.1:0-5494 GCF_002043085.1 Gordonia sp. i37
CCCGGCCGAAGCGCTCGGCGGCGTCGGCCCAGTTGACCACGTTCCACCAGGCCTTGACGTAGTCCGGCTTGACGTTCTGGTAGTCGAGGTAGAAGGCGTGCTCCCACATGTCGAGCATGACGACCGGGATGATCGCGGCGGGGATGTTGCCGCTCTGGTCGGTCAGCTGCAGGATCACGAGCTTGCCACCGATGGTGTCGTAGCCCAGGATCGCCCAGCCCGATCCCTGCAGCGTGGTCGCCGCAGCGGTGAAGTGGGCCTGGAACTTGTCGAAGCCACCGAACTGGTCGTCGATGGCCGCGGCCAGGTCGCCCTCGGGCTTGTCGCCACCGTTCGGCGACAGGTTCTTCCAGAAGATCGAGTGGTTGGTGTGGCCACCCAGGTGGAACGACAGGGTTGCCGACAGTCCGTAGACCTTGCCGGCGATCGATCCGTCTGCACGAGCCTCGGCCAGCTTGTCGAGGGTGTCGTTGGCGCCCTTGACGTAGGTGGCGTGGTGCTTGTCGTGATGGAGCTCCATGATCCTGCCGGAGATGTGCGGCTCCAGTGCCGCGTAGTCGTACGGGAGATCCGGCAAGGTGTATTCGGCCACGGTAATCCTCTCTGCGCACATACCCCCTTGGGCACATGCCGTTCGGGTGTTGCTTTCACTATCGACGCGCGCGTGATCGCCCAGGGTGGACGCCGCCTCGCGGATGCTTCCAGCCTTCCCCAGTGTTTGTGGGAATGCAACAAACACGGCCCAACAAAGTTCAAGCAGGGTTGAGGTATCGACGAGGTGCGGTCAACGAGAATCCAAGAAGCGCAATGGATTTGCGGGATTCATACCGAGTATCGCTTCGCTGTGAGCGGATCGCTCCGGATGCTGCACCCTCACCAGAGGGCGAGCGCGACGAGCAATACGACGAGCGCGAAGATGCTCAGACCGATGCCGATGCACGAGGAGCGAACGTTGTAGGTGGGGCGGGGAATCGACTGGCCACGCGTGAGCGACGGACGAAGATCGTGGGTCGCATCAGTGGCCATCGTCGTCCTTACGGGTATGCGGGTCGCGTGGTGGACCAGGCGCCTCGGGGCTGTCGAGTCGGACTTCTCAGTGACGGATATCACAGCCGTCTTCGCCATCATAAACACACGGGCAGTTCGGGCTCAACTTCGCCCCCGGCGACCCGCGTAGACTCGACGGCATGTCGTGGCTTGACGAGCTCCTCACCTCCCGCTCCGGAAAACAGCAGCTGATCTCGGCCGATGCGGCGTTGCCGGGTCGTGCGACGCCGGTCCCGCTCGCGGCGGAGAACATCGTGTTGCACCGCCCGATGCGTGGTGAATCCGCCGACGACGGACCCGGCATCGGCGTCTTTCCCGACGGGCTCTCGGCGGTGGTCCTGGCCGGCGGCTGCTTCTGGGGTATCGAGGAGATCTTCTGGCAGGTTCCGGGGGTGTGGACCACCGCGGTCGGCTACGCCGGCGGTTACACGCCCAACCCGACCTACGAGGAGACCTGCACCGCTCGCACCGGGCACACGGAGTCGACGCTGGTCGTCTTCGATCCCACGCAGGTCAGCCTCGAGAAGATCCTGCAGATCTTCTGGGAGAACCACGACCCGACGCAGGAGATGCGGCAGGGCAACGACATCGGCACTCAGTACCGTTCGGCGATCTTCACCCTCTCCGATGCCGACGCCGAGACGGCCACGGCGAGTGCGGCCACCTTCCAGAAAGCACTCGACGCCGCCGGTCTGGGGCCGATCACCACCGAGATCGCAGCGCTCGAGCGGGCCGGTGACGGGCATTTCTACTACGCCGAGGACTATCACCAGCAGTACCTCGCGAAGAACCCGCACGGGTATCGCTGCCACGCGGCCACCGGCGTCACCTACCCGGCCTGATCCGCGGCGGTGCCCCCATCCATCACCGCGGGGCAGTGGAATCGCACACTGCTGCGTCGTCAACACCTGCTCGCCCGCGCCGACGAGGACGCCATCGAGGTGATCGACCGGCTCGTCGGCATGCAGTCTCAGGACCCGAAAGCCGCCTTCTTCGGATTGCAGTGCCGCATCGAGGGTTTCGAACCCGACGAACTCGATGAGCTGCTCACCGACCGGGAGGTCGTGCGCATGGCGTTGCTGCGCGGCACCGTCTTTCTCCTCGACGGCGCCGATGCCCGCTGGATTCGCCCACTCGCGCAGCCGGTCCTCGACGGCGAACTGCGGTCGGCGCACGCCTCGAAGCTCGCGTCGACCACCCCGGCGGCAGTGATCGACGATGCCCGGGAGTTGTTGCGCGACGGCCCGATCGGGGGCGACGAGCTCGGACGCGCTCTTGCCGAACGACATCCCGGGGAGAAGCCGTCGACGCTGACCGGGATGGCGCGATGCGCGCTGCCGCTCGTGCAGGTCCCGCCACGCGGACTCTGGCAAGGCAGTGGCCGCCCGACCTATGCGCTTCTCGACGACTGGATCGGTCCCGGCGAGCCGGCGCTCGACGGCGAGGAGGCGCGCCGCGAACTGATCCGGCTCTACCTGCGCGGCTTCGGCCCGGCGTCGGTCGCCGCGATCGGAAAGTGGTCGGGGCTCAAGGGGTTACGTCCGCTCGTCGAACAGATGGAACGCGAGTGGGAGCTGGCCGCCTACACCGGACCGCAGGGGCAGACGCTCTACGACCTGGAAGGTCTCGACCTCGCCGACGAGGACGAGCCCGCGCCCGTCCGGTTGATCGCGCCGTTCGACCACGTCCTCGTTGCCCAAGGTGATCGGGCCCGCATCGCCGACGACGACCTGTTTGCACGGACCGTCACCCCCAACGGGCGCTCGCCGGGCTTCGTCCTCATCGACGGCCGGCTGGCCGGCACCTGGCGGATACCGCCGGGCACCGAGACCGTGGAGACCGACCTTTTCGGCACTCCGAGCCGCGGGGCGCGGGCCGAACTCGACGAGGAGCTCTCCCGGCTCGAGGAGTGGGTGCGCGGCAGCCGCATCGATGGTGCGGAGCCGTCCGATGTCACTGACCCGTCCGCGGATTCCGGTCGGTGATGCAGTAATACCTACCGGCCGGATCGGCCATCACCGTCCACGACGGGTGCCGCGCCACGACGCGGGCACCCCAATCCTCGTGCCGGCCCACCTCGTCGTCGACCGATGTGGTGGCCAGATCGAGATGCGCCGACGCGCGCGTGGCATCCTCGAGGTCGGTATCAGAATCCAAGCGCTGCAGAAGGATTCCCAGACTCAATGCCGGGTTGCGGCGCAGCGCGAGGAACTCCGCACGTGCCCGCGGCTGGGCCGGCCAGCCGGTCAACAGTGACCAGAAGACGACCTCGCGATCGAACAGCGGTGCAGGTACATCGATACAGATCTGGTCGATGATCGAGATCGTGTCCTCCGGCCATCGGATCGGACGCGCCCGGCGGGGGGAACCCACCGCGGGCACCAGGCAGAAGCGCATGCCGGCGGGGGAGTCGTAGACCAGATGGGTCGGGTGATCGGCGACCAGGATCGCGCCCAACTCGCCGGCCTCGATCGCCGCGGCCCGCGGATCGTCGACATGGATGTCGAGGTGAACGCCACCGTCGCCGTCGTGCACGCGCTGCACCCGCAGGTGGGCGTCGCCGCTGAACGGCTCGAGCGTGGCGAACTCGCGGTGTTCACCGCGTGGGGGTGACACTGTCGATCCGGTGATCGCGCGCCAATAGGTGACCTCGGTCCCGAATTGCGACGCTCCGAAGTCCAGGAACGCCGTGAGCCAGCGGATCTGCACGTCAGCAGTCTAGGGTGCCGACCCAACGCGAACGATGCCCTAGGCTCGGTGGGATGAGCCGTGGACCGCTGGGGCGGATTGCGAAGAAGCTGGCGCACAAGCGGTCGGACAAGGTTGCCGTCGTGCGCCTGGACGGGGTGATCGGCCACGGCGGGCCGGGGCGGCCGGGATTGTCGACGACGAGCGTCGAGCCGATTCTCACGCGTGCCTTCGACATCGAGCATCTGCGCGCGATCGTCATCGTCATCAATTCCCCCGGCGGGTCGCCGACGCAGTCGGAGTACATCGCCGAACGCATCCGGCAGCTCGCGTCGGAGAAGGGCGTGCGCGTCCTGGCGTTCTGCGAGGACGTCGTCGCCTCCGGCGGTTACTGGATCGCGTGTGCGGCCGACGAGATCTACGCTGCCCATACCTCGCTCGTCGGCTCGATCGGTGTGGTGTCGTCCGGATTCGGGTTCGTCGACGTCCTCGGTCGGCTCGGGGTGGAACGGCGTCTGTACTCGGCCGGTGAGAACAAGGTGCGGCTCGACTCCTTCTCGCCGGAGAAGGCCGACGACGTGGAGTGGCTGCAGGGTTTGCAGCACCAACTCCACGACACGTTCATCCGGTGGGTGCGCCAGCGCCGCGGCAAACGACTGTCCGCCGCAGACGAGGTCCTGTTCACGGGGGACGTGTGGATCGGCGAGCGGGCCGTCGAAATCGGACTCGTCGACGGCGTCGGGGTCATGCGATCGGTGGTGGCCGAGCACTACCCCGACGCCGAGATCACCGTCGTCGACGCTCCCAAACCGTTGCTCACGCGGATCGTCGGCGATCAGGTCCGGGCATCGGTGGTCGCCGAGGAGCTGATCGGCGGCGCGGTGAGTGCGCTCGAACGTGCGAGCGCGGTGCGCCTACGCTGACCCGGGCCGACGCCCTGCCGATGCGACATCGGGCCGATACACGCGCTGATGTGATGCGAATCATCCGTCCGGCCGACTGTTGTCCCCACGTTATCCACAGGTGATGGGGATGAATGTGAACTGCGCATTTCGCTCATGCGCTGCACTGTCGTGAACTGTTTGACGCGCTGCTGTTGCGAACTCGTGACCGTCGTCACACTGCGTCGGTTGACCGTGTCCAGTTCTCCACAGATTCCACAGTCTCATCCACACCTTGATGGTCTTCTGTGCCGCAGGTCACAGCGGGAGTGGAAGTGCATGTGGATAGCGTTATGTAGACCTACATAGAGCGCCGGTCGGGTTTGGACGAATGTCAAGTCGGGGTGTAGTACGTCGACTCGACGGCCGAACCGGTCCCTCGGAGGTGACCACCTTCGTGCGGCGGCGCGGTCGGCATCGTCGCGCTTGTGCGACGATGGATCGGTGAGCATGGGCGAGATTCCACAGGTTCCCGTGACCGAGCTGCCGGATGACTTCAGCACCGCCACCGACAAGGTACTGCTCGATGTCCGCGAGGATGACGAGTGGGCCGACGGTCACGTCCGCGGCGCCGTGCACATCCCCCTCGGAGAGGTCCCCGGGCGACTCGACGAGATCGATCCCGACACCGACCTCTACGTCATCTGTCACTCCAGTGGTCGGTCGATGCGCGTCCTGCAGTACCTGCTGCAGGTCGGCTATGACGGCAGCTGTGTGCGTGGCGGGATGCTGGCCTGGCGCGAGAACGGCAAGCCGGTGGAGTCCGGATCGGGGCCGGTCTGAGGATGCTCGACCTCTGCCCGCGTTGCCGAATCCAG
>NZ_MVPX01000200.1:0-591 GCF_002043085.1 Gordonia sp. i37
CAGGTGTCGACGGCGATGGGCACCGCGCAGGCCGGCGGGGTCATCGCGCTGGCCGCAGGTCAACGCGACGTGCCGGTGCGTTTTCACACCCCATCGGAGGTGAAAGCCGCGGTCACCGGCAGCGGCCGCGCCGACAAGGCGCAGGTCACCGCCATGGTGACCCGTATCCTCGGAATGCAGACCAAACCCCGCCCGGCCGATGCCGCCGACGCCCTCGCGCTCGCGATCTGCCATTGCTGGCGGGGACCGATGATCGAACGGATGGCACAGGCACAGCAGCGCGCCGAACAGATGGCCCGGGTACACCGGCAACGGGTCGCCGCGGCGCGCGCGGCGACGGTGCCGGCCGGGCGGAAGGGGACGAGCTCATGATCGCGTCGGTACGCGGACCGGTGGTCGAGGTCGCCCTCGACCACGTCGTCATCGACTGCGCCGGGGTGGGCTACCGGGTGTTGGCGACCCCCGACACACTCTCGCGGATGCGACGCGGCGACGAGATGACGCTGCTGACCTCGATGATCGTGCGCGAGGACTCGATGACCCTGTACGGGTTCACCGAACCCGACGCCCGTGCGTTGTTCGCCCTGCTGC
>NZ_MVPX01000201.1:0-1375 GCF_002043085.1 Gordonia sp. i37
CGGGAGCCGCTCAAGGGGCACGCCCCGCATCGCCAACCGGTTGTTGCGGCGCGTTCGTGACTACGCCGAGGTCCGCGGGGACGGGGTGATCACCGTCGACATCTCACGTGCGGCGCTGGCCGTCTACGACGTCGACGAACTGGGGTTCGACCGCCTCGACCGCGCCGTCCTGGATGCATTGATCCGGGCATTCGGTGGCGGGCCGGTCGGGGTGTCGACACTGGCGGTGGCCGTCGGCGAGGAGCCGGCGACCGTCGAGGAGGTGTGCGAACCGTTCCTGGTGCGCGCCGGGATGGTCGCACGCACACCGAGAGGACGCGTGGCGACCGCAGCGGCGTGGCACCACCTCGGACTCACACCGCCCGCCGGTGCACTCAACGCGACCTTCGGGGTCCGCCCGCGCGAGATGGGCAGCCCGTCGCTGTTCGACGACATCTGAGCGCCCACGGCGAGGAAGGTCCGACCCTCTCATCGCGCCATTGCGGCATATATGCGACAAAGCCGACATTCTCGGCGTTGGGAGCGACTTGCCCCGCATGGCACACTGGAGGGAGTGCGTGCGCTCGGCGCCGACGTCACCGGTGGTCATCATCATCACCCCGGGGCGACGGGTCGCGGGCGCGTGACTTCGCCGGAGCCCCTCACCGGCGACCCGCCGAGCGTGGCATCAGCGCCGCGCCGCGGGTGACGATCTCGATACGACAAGGACGACGACACCTCGATGGAATCTCTGTTTCTCCCACTTCTGCTGGTCCTGATGGTCGGCTTCATGTTCTTCTCGGTGCGCAAGCAGAAGAAGCGTGCCGCCGAGACGCAGGAAATGCAGAACTCCGTCCAGACCGGTACCCGCATCCAGCTGTCGAGCGGACTTTTCGGCACCGTGATCGACGCGACCTCGTCGGAGTACATCGACGTCGAGATCGCGACCGGCCTGGTCACCCGATGGAACCGGCTGGCCGTCATGCGCGTGATACCCACCGACGAGGCCGCCGCGACCTACCCCGGCTACACCCCGCCGTTCGCCGCGGCCGACGCCGAGGCGATCGACGAGGCGCCCGAGACGATCACCCCCACCGACGTCACCACCGATCGGCCGAACCTCGACAAGTCCGGCGGCGACACGTCCGCCGACTCGGACAAGTAGGAACACCCGACACCGACCGCAGGCCGCTTGACCGACCCGTCGGGCCCACCGGGGGGAGGGCTGTCGCCCGTGACGCCGGGCCGTCGGGGGCGGTGGCGTGCCGTTCTGCGCGGGCGGGGCAGTAGAGTGGCCACTCGATCGCGCGATCGAGGCCCTCGGGCTGTTCGCGCCGCGTAGTCCGCGTCGACGAGTGTGCCCAGGTGCGCCGGTCGACGCTCATCAAAGGAGATC
>NZ_MVPX01000202.1:0-3988 GCF_002043085.1 Gordonia sp. i37
GGGACCCGCCGCCGATTCGACCGGGACGGCGGGTCCCGGCGGGCGGAAGGCGCCGGCCCAATCGACCCGATCGCGGTCGGCGGGGGGATCGAAGAAGGGCACCCGGCGCCGTCCGCCGGGCCGCTCGTCGTCGATCGAGATCCCGCCGTGGCAGCCGCTGACGGCGTTCGTCGCGCTCCTCGCCCTCGTCTATCTCCTCGTCTTCCTCACCGGTGGCGGCTCGCCCGAACCGAAGCTGGGCATCGACCTGCAGGGCGGGACCCGCGTGACGCTGTCCGCCCGCACCGACAACGGCCAGGCGCCGACCCGCGACCAGTTGAACCAGGCGAAGCAGATCATCGAGCAGCGCGTCAACGGGCTCGGCGTGAGCGGCTCGGAGGTCGTGGTCAGCGGGAACAACCTGGTCATCACCGTGCCCGGCCAGGACGGCTCCCAGGCGAAATCGCTGGGTCAGACCGCCCGGCTGTACGTGCGTCCGGTCGAGACCTCGGCACCGGCGACGCCGCAGCCGCCCAACACCACGCGCACCCAGGACTCCAACGAACTCCCCGCCGACCAGGTGGCCGCGCAGATCGCCCAGGAGAAGAAGAACCGGCAGGCTCCCGCCGGCGCCAACACCCAGGCGCTGCAGGGCTACATGTCGAAGATGAACTGCGCCAACGGCGCCAACGACCCACTGCTGGGCAACGACGACCCGAAGGAATACCTGGTCGCCTGCTCCACCGACGGCAAGACCGTGTACCTGCTCGGGCCGGAGATCATCGATGGGCGGGATGTGAAATCGGCCAGTGCGGGCACCGACCCACAGACCGGTGAGTGGATCGTCAGCCTCGAATACAAGGGCGCCGCCGCGACGACCTGGCCGGAGTACACCGCCAACAACATCGGCAAGCAGACCTCGTTCACCCTCGACACCCGCGTGGTGTCGGCGCCGGTGATCAACCAGGCGATCAGCGGGGCCACCCAGATCACCGGCTCGCCGTTCACCGAAGCCGAGGCCACCGATCTCGCCAACGTGCTCAAGTACGGTTCACTGCCGTTGTCGTTCTCCACCTCCGACGCCGAAACCGTCTCGGCCACACTGGGTCTGTCCTCGTTGCGGGCCGGCCTCCTGGCCGGTGCGATCGGGTTGATCGCGGTGCTGATCTACGCGCTGGCCTATTACCGCATGCTCGGCTTCCTCACCGTGGCGTCGTTGCTGCTGTCGCTGGTGATGGTCTACGGCATCATCGTGCTGCTCGGTCGCTGGATCGGGTTCCCCCTGGATCTGGCCGGTATCGCCGGTCTGATCATCGGTATCGGTATGACCGCAGACTCCTTCGTCGTGTACTTCGAACGCATCAAGGACGAGATGCGTGAGGGACGAAGTTTCCGGTCCGCGGTCCCGCGCGGCTGGGCGAGCGCGCGACGCACGATCTGGTCGGGTAACGCCGTCAGCTTCCTGGCCGCGGCGGTCATCTACATCCTCGCCGTCGGCGAGGTGCGCGGATTCGCCTTCACCCTCGGCCTGACCACCATCCTCGACATCGTGGTCGTGTTCCTGGTCACGCACCCGCTCGTCGTGCTCGCCAGCCGCTCGGAGTTCCTGTCGCGACCGCGGGTCAACGGACTCGGTGCGGTCAGCGAGGTCGCGCGAGCGCGCAGAACCTCACGGGCCGAACGGGTGTCGAACCTCAGTCCGTCCAAGACGCCGGCAAGCGCGGCACCGGCAGGCGCGGCCTCGACATCAACCGACTCGACCCCCTCTGGTCCGACGAAGGGATCGGCGAAATGACCGGCAGCAATCGGACCACCGGCGCACCGACCGGCAGCACGACGACGGGCGAGGAGTCGGGTACCGCGACCGCGACGGCGGTGACGATCGCCGGCAGTGATGCCGACTTCCACGCCGACACCTCCCGGTCGTTCCTCTCGCGCCTCTATACCGGCACCGGCGCCTTCGAGGTCATCGGCAAACGCCGTATGTGGTACCTCGTGACCGCGCTGATCCTCGCGGTCGGCATCATCTCGATCGGCGTGCGCCAGTTCACCTTCGGTATCGATTTCGAGGGCGGCACGCAGATCTCGATCCCGGTGTCGCAGGGCATCACCAGCCAGTCCGTCGAGGACATCGTCGGCAAGGCGCTCGGCAGTGCCCCGGATTCGGTACAGACCGCCGGATCGGGGTCGAGCGAAACCGTGCAGGTGCGCACCGACGCGCTCAGTGCCGAGCAGGCACGCGCAGTAACCGTCGCCCTCACCGACGCGTATGCGCCGACACTCAAGGCCGCCGACGTCAGCATCTCCGAGGTGAGTTCCACGTGGGGACGTGAGATCACCGAGAAGATGTTGCTCGCCCTCGCCGTGTTCCTGGTGATCGTCTTCGTCTACATCGCGGTGCGCTTCGACCGGGAGATGTCGATCGCCGCGCTGGCGACCCTGTTCTTCGACATCATCTGCACGGCCGGGGTGTATTCGCTGGTCGGTTTCGAGGTCACCCCGGCCACCGTCATCGGTTTGCTGACCATCCTCGGTTTCTCGCTCTACGACACCGTCGTCGTGTTCGACAAGGTCTCGGAGAACACCCGTTCGGTACTGCAGACGACGCGTCGCACCTACGCCGAGCAGGCCAACCTCGCGGTGAACCAGACCCTGATGCGCTCGATCAACACCACGATCATCTCGGTGCTGCCGATCATCGCGCTGATGGTCATCGCCGTGTGGCTGCTCGGGGTTGGCACGTTGAAGGATCTGGCGCTGATCCAGCTCGTCGGCGTCGTGGTCGGCACCTACTCGTCGATCTTCCTCGCGACCCCGCTGCTGGTGACGCTCAAGGAACGGCGTCGTGAGATCGCCCGCCACACCGCCCGCGTACTGGATCGACGCGCGGCCATCGCCGCCGGGCAGGACCCGGACGCCGGCAGCACACCGCCGCGTCGCCGTCCGTCCCGGGCGTCGACCGGTCGGGGAGCCGCCGAGGACGACACCCCGACGGCACCGAGCGGGAAACGGCGTCGCGCGCGATAGTCTCGGCAGTCGTGGCATCCAGAGGTCGGCAATCCAGGTGTTGGCATGGCACGACCACACCGGTGATGAGGTCCGCAGTCCTGGTGGTGATCCTGGTGGTGGGTGCCGGGCTGATCGCCGGTTGCTCCCGGGACGATGCGCCTCCGACGATCAACTACGTCGTCGACGCCGACATCCGCAGCTACAACGCGAACACCGAGAACGGCAACGCCGACGGCGTGCTGATGGCGTTCACGCGCGTGCTCCCCGGGTTCAGCTATCTCGGCGACGCCGGACAGGTCACCCCCGACCGTGATGTCGGTACGGTCATCCGTGAGCCCGGTGCCCGGCTGTCCCTGAAGTACCAATTCAACCCGCGCGCAACGTATTCCGACGGCACGGCGATGGATTGCGACGACCTCGTGCTGGCCTGGGCGGCGATGAGCGGGCGATTCGGCCAGTTCACCCCGGCGACCACCGCGGGCTATCGCGACATCGACTCCGTCGACTGCGCGCCCGGAGACAAGACGGCAACCGTCACCTTCGCCGCCGGACGCGACCCCTCCGACTGGGCCTCGCTGTTCGGCGCGGGCACGCTGCTGCCGGCGCAGGTGGTGGCCCGCGCTGCCGGGGTCCCCGACGTGTCCGACCCGATCCGCACCGGCAACCGCGCCGCGATCGCGCGCATCGCCACGGCCTGGAACACCGGCTTCGACCTCGCCCCGGGAGACCTCGACCCCGAGCGCTTCCCGTCCGCCGGACCGTACAAGATCGCGAGCTACTCGACATCCGGCGGAGTGGTGCTGGTGGCCAACGACAAGTGGTGGGGTGATCCGCCGGCCACCTCACGGATCGCGATCTTCGGCCGCAGCAGCGACGCCGCCGGACGCATCGCCGACGGCGACTACGACGTCGCCGACGTCACCGCGGGTCTCGTCGCCGGCGCCGACGAGATGCGGTCGGGCGCCACGTCGGCCGCGGCCACCGCCGGTGCCGGACTACG
>NZ_MVPX01000203.1:0-12343 GCF_002043085.1 Gordonia sp. i37
AGGCGCTCGGCGTCGAGGGGCTCGTGCTGTCCGGGCGCGGGGTGTTCGCCGACACCCGGGTGCGACGGGCCTTCGCCTCCTGTGTGCCACGCGATGCGCTCGCCCGGCAATTCGGATACGGGGCCCAGATGTGGAATATGCGGGTACTCGCGCCGGGCGACGAGTTGGCCGCATCGCTGAACGGCGAGTTCGGCACGCAATACGCACGTCCCGATCTCCCGCGCGCCCGTGACCTGCTGTCCCAGGCGGCCGATGATGCCGGGGGTCGACCGGCCAAGACGGTGCGTATCGGCTATGCCGCACCGACCGAGCGCTGGAAACAGATGGTCGCGGGCATCGCCACCGCGTGTGCCCCCGCAGGAATCACCGTCACCGATGTCGGTGCCGACACCCACGGGGTCGGAACACTCGGTTCCTCGGCCGACGCGCTGTTTTTGGCCAACGGCGCCGCCTTCGCCGCCGCGGGGGCCGCGGACGAGGCCCGCGATGCCTACCAACTGCGTGGAGACGACCCACTCGACCTGGCGAACTTCTCGAACCCGCAGGTCAATGACGCGATCGACGCTCTGGCGGTCACCGATCTCGAATCCGAGCGACTCGCGCTCGTCCGGACCATCGAGAACGCGGCGTGGGCTCAAGTGCCCTCGATCCCGCTGTTCGCCGCCCCCCGCGCGCATGGCTGGAAAGATCGGATCACCAACGTCGTCGCAGGTGCGGGGCGAAACGGAACGGGATGGAACATGGACCGATGGGTACGCAGCCAGTGAGCAAGGACAGTGATAGCCCTACCCCCGACACCCCGACTGTCGACGCCCCGACTGTCGACGCCCTGGCCCGGGCGCGAACCGCGATCGCCGAACACGGCCGCATGGTGGCCGATTTCCCGGCGCCGGGAATCGATTTCAAGGATCTGACGCCGGTGCTCGCCGACCCCGACGGGTTGTCGGCGATCGTGACCGCGCTGACCCATGGCTGCGGGTCGGTCGATCTGGTGGCGGGCATCGACGCCCGCGGCTTCCTACTCGGTGGAGCCGTCGCGCGGGAACTGGGGGTCGGAATCCTCGCCGTCCGCAAGGGCGGGAAACTCCCGCCACCGGTGTACTCGATCGACTACGACCTCGAATACGGCAGTGCGCGACTGGAGATCCCGGCGAGCGGAATCGACATCACCGGATCGCGGGTACTGCTCGTCGACGACGTCCTTGCCACCGGCGGCACCGTGGTGGCGGCGGCCGAACTGCTCCGTCGCGCCGGCGCCGAGGTGATCGGGGTCGCGGTGATCATGGAGATCGCGGCGCTCGGCGGTCGGGCCCGCATCGCCGACGGATTCGCCGGCATTCCGGTGCACGCGGTCACCTCCGACTGATCGACCGATGAGAATCGTTGGCGGGCATGGGTGTTGAGGAGTATCGACGCGAACTCGCCGCCTTGGGCGACGCGCCGGCGCGGTGGTTGGCCTATCTGGATGCGCACTCGGGTCTGCCCGGGCCACGGGCGAACCTGACCTTGCTGGCCGCCTTCGTGGAGGAGGCGTCCGCCACGACGATCTGGCAGGCCGTCGATGACGCCGACGAATACCGGGCCACCTGCGGGGCCGCCGGGATCGGACGTCTGCTCCGTGCGGCCGAGGACCGCTCGAAAGGTCTTGTCCGGCTGCGTGAACTCGCCGCCGACGAGCGGTGGCGGATACGGGAGGGCGTGGCCATGGCGCTGCAACGGTGGGGTGACGACGATCCCGACTCGATGGCCGCGGTGGCACGGGAGTGGGCGGACGGACCCGGCCCCCTGCTCGCCCGCGCCGCGGTCGCCGCGATCTGCGAACCGAGGCTGCTGCGGACCCCCGAGATGGCCGCCCACGCGATCGACGTGTGCGAACGGGCCACCGACGTATTGCGTGCCGTCCCCGACGCACGCCGGCGCGCACCGGACACCCGTACCTTGCGTAAGGGATTGGGATACGGGTGGAGCGTCGCGGTCGCCGCCGACCCGGACGCCGGATTGCCGGTGTTCGACGCGCTGTCACAGGATCCGGACCCCGACGTCGCCTGGGTGGTGCGCTCCAATCTCGGCAAGGCGCGGCTCAAGCGGATACGTGGCGATCGCTGAGCCGTGATGCCGCCACGGGCTGCCCGGCTCGTCACATTCCGGCCGGACCGCCGGTGCTCCCGAATGCGCGGATTAGACTTGCGACATGTGTGGTGGGACCGACCTGTGGTGTGAGGCAACGATCCGATGCGCCCGCCGCGTCCACCGCCGAAGCCGAGGGAGGGTCTGATGGCCGACGAGCCGAACACCGCGGGCCCGATCACCGACGCCGGACCCGCCGAGGTGGAGTCGGCATCGGTCGAGTCCGCAGCAGCGGGCGACCCCAACGATGCGTTGCCACAACATTCGTCCGCGTCGCGGCGGGTGCGTGCCCGCCTCGCGCGCCGGATGACCGCGACCCGCAGCCCGGTTCGTCCGGTGCTCGAACCGCTGGTCACCCTGCACCGGGAGATCTACCCGAAAGCCGACGTCGCGTTGCTGCAACGCGCCTACGACGTCGCCGACGAACGTCATCAGGGGCAGAACCGCAAGTCCGGTGACCCCTACATCACCCATCCGCTCGCTGTGGCCACGATCCTCGCCGACCTCGGTATGGACACCATCACCCTGGTCGCCGCGCTGTTGCACGACACCGTCGAGGACACCGGATACAGCCTCGAGCAACTGGAATCGGAGTTCGGGGCGGAGGTCGCCCACCTCGTCGACGGGGTGACCAAGCTCGACAAGGTGGCCCTCGGCAGCGCCGCGGAGGCCGAGACGATCCGCAAGATGATCATCGCGATGGCCCGTGACCCACGCGTGTTGGTGATCAAGGTCGCCGACCGGTTGCACAACATGCGCACGATGCGCTTCCTGCCCCCGGAGAAGCAGGCCCGCAAGGCGCGAGAGACGCTGGAAGTCATTGCGCCCCTTGCCCATCGGCTCGGTATGGCGACGGTCAAGTGGGAGCTCGAGGACCTCTCCTTCGCGATCCTGCACCCCAAACGGTACGAGGAGATCGTGCGGCTGGTCGCCGACCGCGCACCCTCACGCGACACCTATCTGGCGCGGGTGCGCGCCGACATCAACAACGCGCTGTCCTCGGCCCGGATCACCGCGACGGTCGAGGGCCGGCCCAAGCACTACTGGTCGATCTATCAGAAGATGATCGTCAAGGGCCGCGAATTCGACGACATCCATGATCTCGTCGGCATGCGCATCCTGTGTGACGAGGTGCGCGACTGTTACGCCGCGGTCGGCGTGGTGCACTCGCTGTGGCAGCCGATGGCGGGCCGGTTCAAGGACTACATCGCCCAGCCACGGTTCGGGGTCTACCAGTCCTTGCACACCACGGTGATCGGCCCCGAGGGCAAACCCCTCGAGGTGCAGATCCGCACCTACGACATGCACCGCACCGCCGAGTTCGGCATCGCCGCCCACTGGCGATACAAGGAGAGTGGCTACAAGGATCGCAAGGGTCGCAAATCCGATGTCGCCGAGGTCGACGACATGGCGTGGATGCGCCAACTCCTCGACTGGCAGCGAGAAGCCGCCGACCCGGGGGAGTTCCTGGAGTCGCTGCGCTACGACCTCGCGGTCAAGGAGATCTTCGTGTTCACCCCGAAGGGTGATGTGATCACGCTGCCCGCCGGGTCGACACCGGTCGATTTCGCTTACGCGGTGCACACCGAGGTCGGTCACCGCTGTATCGGCGCACGTGTCAACGGCCGGCTCGTCGCCCTCGAACGGACCCTCGAGAACGGTGAGGTCGTCGAGGTGTTCACCTCGAAGGCGCCCACGGCCGGGCCCAGCAAGGACTGGCAGAACTTTGTCGTCTCACCACGTGCGAAGGCCAAGATCCGGCAGTGGTTTGCCAAGGAGCGTCGCGAGGAGGCGCTCGAGCACGGCAAGGACGCCATCGCCAAGGAGGTCCGCCGCGGGGGACTGCCGCTGCAGCGATTGATGAGTGCGGACTCGATGGCCGCGGTCGCCAAGGAATTGCGGTACACCGATGTCAGCGCGCTCTACACCGCGGTCGGGGAGAACCACGTCTCGGCTCGGCATGTGGTGAACCGTCTCGTCGCCGCTCTCGGTGGCATCGACGAGGCCGCCGAGCAGATCGCCGAGCGCTCCACCCCGTCGACCATGCCCAGCCGTTCCCGTCAGGGCGGTGATGCCGGCGTGGTCGTCGAGGGCGTCGACAATGTGCTGATCAAGCTCGCCAAGTGCTGCACCCCGGTACCCGGTGACGAGATCATGGGCTTCGTGACCCGCGGTGGCGGGATCAGCGTGCACCGCACCGACTGCACCAACGCCACCGCCTTGCGCGATCAGTCCGAACGGATCATCGACGTCTCCTGGGCGCCGTCACCCGAATCGATCTTCCTCGTCGCCATCCAGGTCGAGGCGCTCGACCGTCACCGGCTGCTCTCCGACGTGACCAAGGTGCTCGCCGACGAACGGGTGAACATCCTCTCGGCATCGGTCACCACCAGCCGCGATCGCGTCGCGATCAGCAAATTCACCTTCGAGATGGGCGACCCGAAGCACCTCGGACACGTCTTGAACGTCGTCCGCAATGTCGAAGGCGTCTACGACGTGTACCGCGTCACCTCGGCTGCCTGAGAAGTCGGCGGCCTGATGGGTCTCGCCACGGCCGGGCCGTGGCGAGATCGGCGTCAGGAGACCTTGGCGGTCTCGATGGTGATCGGCAGCTTCGGTGAGCCGTCGTCGGCGGTGCGCTCGTACGCGCCGGTCGTCTGGTTGGGTCCGATGCCGGGGTTCACGCCACCGGCGAACACCTTGTCGATGACCTTCATACCGTCAGGTGCGACGGTGCCGACCACCGCGTAACTCGGCGGCAGGGTGCCGTCCTGGATGAGGATGAAGAATTGCGCCGACCCACCGGAATTCGCCTCACCCTGCTGGGCGCTACCGCTGTTGGCGATCGCGACGGTCCCGCGCGGGTAGGTGACGGCCTGCTGGCCGGTCATCGGGTTGGCCTGACCGGACGGCTTGAGATCGGTCGGCGGCTCGTCGGGGCTCGTCCAGCCGGGCTGGCCGAGACCGGTGCCGGTCGGGTCACCGCACTGCAGGACCTTCAGCGCCGCGGTCGTCATCCGATGGCACGGGCTGTTGTCGTAGTAGCCGTGATCGGCGAGCGAGATGACCGCGCCGGTGTTACACGGAGCACCGGTGCGATTGAGATCGACCGGCACGACACCCTGCGTGGTGGTCAGGGTGAGCGTGGACGTGCCGTCCTTGGCCTGCGTCTTGTCGGGCATCGGCGCGGTCTTCTGCTTGGACTCGCCGGCCTTCACCTTGTCGATCTGCTCCTGATAGAGCGCGCGCTGGGCGGGATCGGTGATCTCGGCGGGAACCGTCGTCGGGATCTGCTTGAAGTTGCTGTCCTTGGCGACGTAATCGCACGTCGTGTGCGAGGCGTTGAATCGATCGGTCTGGATCTTGTCGACGATGAAGTAGGTGGCGGTCGCCAGTACCGCGATGACCACCACACCCGAAACCGAACCGATGAGGACCTTGCGTTTGCGGGCAGCCGCGCGTTCGCGCTCCAACCGTTCCTCGAGCTTGCGCTTGGCGGCCTCGCGTCGTTGCTCGTTGGTCAGCGCCCGGTCGCCCGTCGCCGGATCCGCGGGACCGTCGCCCGCGGGATCGGAGGGATTCTTGCTCAGGTTCGGCCCCGTCGGACTCGAGGTGGCCGGGTCATCGTTGTCGGCATCGTTGTGGGCACCCGGCTTCTCGGGTTCCTTGTTGCTCGCCACGCTGTGACCCCTCCTCGGTGTGCGCTTGGTGTCGTATGCGCTCTGCTCGTCGTCCGACTCCCGCCGGACACCCCATGCAGTGTGCCAGTATCTCCTGTGAACTCGCCGCACCGGGTCGAGGACACAGCCGGGCGTGGCGACGCTCGCGCCGACAAAAGAGCTGGTACGCCGACCGCGGCCGAGGCCGCCGGATTCCCATGAGACACAATGGAGCCATGCTGATCACCGGCTTCCCCGCAGGCATGTTCCAGACCAACTGCTACATCCTCGCCCCGGCACCCGGTGGCGAGGCCGTCGTCATCGATCCCGGACAGGACGCCGCACCGATGGCGAAGAAGGTGCTGGCAGAGCATGATCTCACCCCGGTCGCGGTACTGCTGACCCACGGCCATCTCGATCACACGTGGACCGCCGCGGATCTCTGCGACGAGTTCTCGATCCCGGCCTACATCCACCCCGAGGACCGGCCGATGCTCGCCGATCCGGGCATCGGTCTCGGCCATGCGCTCTCCTCGGTGATCGGGTCGCTGGAGTTCCGGGAACCGGACAAGGTGCTCGACTTCGTCGACGGCGAGACGGTGGAGATCGCCGGGCTGCGGCTGGCGGTCGACCACGCACCGGGTCACACGCAGGGCTCGGTGTTGCTGACCCTCGATGTGCCGGTCGACGAGAGCGGCGCCGGTGACACCGTCCCGGTGTGTTTCTCCGGTGACGTATTGTTCTCCGGGTCGATCGGCCGTACCGATCTGCCCGGCGGCAACCATCAGCAGCTGCTCGACTCCATCGCTGCTCGGCTGCTGACCCGCACCGACGACACCCAGGTCCTGCCCGGGCACGGACCGCAGACCTCGATCGGTGCCGAACGTGCGAGCAATCCGTTCCTCGCCGGTCTCGCCGGTGGCGCCGAGGGCACCAGTACCGCGAAGAAGGGACGAATGGGCCTGTGACCAACGATTTCGCCGCACCTCGGGGTATCCCGGACTACTACCCGCCGGCCTCGGCCGACTTCCGCAAGGTGCGCGACACACTCACCGAGGCGGCACGGCGTGCGGGGTACGGCCACATCGAGTTGCCCGTTTTCGAGGACACCGCGCTGTTCGCGCGTGGGGTGGGTGAGTCCACCGACGTCGTCAGCAAGGAGATGTACACCTTCGCCGACCGCGGTGGCCGCTCGGTCACGCTGCGCCCGGAGGGCACCGCGGGCGTGATGCGCGCGGTCATCCAACACGGTCTCGACCGTGGTCAGTTGCCGGTCAAACTCTGCTATGCGGGTCCGTTCTTCCGGTACGAGAAGCCGCAGACCGGTCGCTACCGCCAGCTCCAGCAGGTCGGTGTGGAGGCCATCGGCGTCGACGATCCGGCCCTCGACGCCGAGGTCATCGCGATCGCCGACGAGGGCTACCGACGCCTCGGGCTCTCCGGCTTCCGGCTGGAAATCACCTCCCTCGGCGACGACGAGAGCCGACCCCGGTATCGGGAAGCGTTGCAGCAGTTCCTCTTCGGGCTCGACCTCGACGAGCCGACCCGTCAACGCGCCGAGATCAATCCGCTGCGTGTGCTCGACGACAAACGTCCCGAGATCAAGGCCGCCACCGCCGACGCGCCGCTGCTGCTGGACTATCTGAGCGACGACGCGCGGGCACACTTCGACACCGTGCTCGCCCACCTGAACCGGCTCGGCGTGCCCTACGAGATCAATCCGCGGCTGGTACGCGGACTCGACTACTACACCAAGACCACCTTCGAATTCGTCCACGACGGACTGGGTGCGCAGTCGGGGATCGGTGGCGGCGGACGCTACGACGGCCTCATGCAGCAGATCGGCGGTAAGCAGGATCTGTCGGGTATCGGATTCGGCCTCGGCGTCGATCGCACGATGCTCGCCCTCGAAGCGGAAGGCGTCGCGGGTGCCGACGCCGCGCGCGTCGAGGTCTTCGGGGTTCCGCTCGGTGCCGATGCGAAAGCCGAATTGGTATCTGTCGCAGGGACTCTGCGGGCCGCGGGAATCAGCGTCGATCTCGCCTACGGCGATCGCGGTCTGAAGGGTGCGATGAAGGCGGCCGACCGGTCCGGGGCACGGCTCGCGCTCGTGCTCGGTGATCGCGAACTCGCCGAGCGCACCATCGAGATCAAGAATCTCGCGACCGGCGACCAGCATCGGGCCTCGCTCGACGGCCTCGTCGACGAGGTACGGGGCCTGCTGGGCTGAGGCGCACGTCGATCCGTATGACATTCCCTCCGGAAACCGGAGGAAATGTCATACGGATCGGCCTCAACCCGCTCGGCGCATCTGCTCGGCGAGGACATCGAGGCTCACCCCGCCGAGCGCCAGCGCGCGGGTGTGGAACTGCTTGAGCGTCCACCCCGGATGCGCGGCGAGGGCGGCGTCGCGGGTCTGTTCCCAGACCCGTTGTCCCAGTGCGTAGGACGGCGCCTGACCGGGCCAGCCCAGGTAGCGGTCGAGCTCGAAACGCAACACCGCCCGGTCCATGGCCACCGACGAGGTGAGAAATCTCCAGGCCTTCTCGGCGTCCCAGATGCCGCCGCCGACCGACTCGGGGGCACGCAATCGGCAGTGCACGCCGATGTCGACGACCACCCGCGCCGCGCGCAGCCGCTGCGAATCCAGCATGCCCATCCGGTCGCCCGGGTCGTCGAGCCAGCCCAGTTCGGCCATCAGGCGTTCGGCGTAGAGCGCCCAGCCCTCGCCGTGCCCGGAGGTGAACGACGCCAGTTTGCGCCACGAGTTGAGATCATCGTCGACGATCGCCGAACCCAGCTGGAGGTGATGACCGGGCACTCCCTCGTGGTAGACGGTGGTCTTCTCCTGCCACGTGTGAAACACGGTCTGCCCCGGGGGAACCGCCCACCACATGCGGCCCGGCCGGCTCAGGTCGGCGGCGGGCTGGGTGTAGTAGATGATGCCGGTCGACGACGGCGCGAGCCGGCATTCCAGCCTGGTCAGCCGGGACGGGATCTCGAAGTGGGTGCCGGCCAGTCCGTCGACGGCGGCGTCGGAGGTCGCCTGCATCCAGTCGACCAACGCCTGCTTGTCGTGGATCTGATACCGCGCATCGGCATCGAGTGCGGCCAGGGCGTCGGCGACCGTCCCCCCGGGTACGAGTTGCGCGGCGATGGCCTGCTGTTCGGCGACGATTTCCCGCAGATGATCCAGACCCCAGTCGTAGGCCTCTTCGGGGTCGGCGTCGGCACCGAGATAGTGCGGCAGATGCAGCAGGTACCGGTCACGGCCGACCGCATCGTCGTCGACGGCGTCGGGCGCCACCCCGGTGCGCAGGTGGCCGGCGAAGTCGGCGAAGGCCGAACCCGCTGCGGTGGTGGCGGATTCGAGGTCGGCGGCCAGTTCGGGGTCGGCGACGATGGAGCCGGTGTTCGCCGAGATCGCTGCAAGCGCCTGATCTGCCTGCGCGGCAACGAGTTCCACCTGCCGGCGGGCGAACGGCGGCCCGGCTGCGCGTCGTTGTTCGAGGCCGGCGATCGCGGTGGTCAGCGCGTCCGGGATCGCCGCGATCCGGCGCACCATCGTCTCACGCGCCGCCGGTGAACCGGTGTCCATCAGATCGAAGATGTCGCGGATCGCCTGTAGTGGAGAGGCGATGACGTTGCAGACACCGGTCAGTTCTCCCGCATCGGCGAGTGCGAGCTCACGGCGCAGCGACGCCGTCATCGTCGCGACGGTCACCCGGTCGACGTCGTCGGACACCTCGGCGGCACCCAGCGCGGCCAGCGTCGCGCGGGCGTGCTCGGCGCGAGTGGCGACGGCGTCGGGGGAGAAGTCGGTGAGCCGGTCTGCGGCGGCGTCATCGATCCCGAGTTCGGTGGCCAGGATCGGGTCGTCGGTGGCCATCGTGCGCAGATGGGCGTCGGCGATCGCGTCGACGGCGGTGCTGGTGCGTGCGGACGGCATCACAGGTCGTTGGTGGCGAAGGTGTCGCAGCGCTTGGGGTCGCCGCCCTGATAGCCGATGGTGAACCATCGCGCGCGCTGCTGCGCCGACCCGTGCGTCCAGCCCTCCGGGTTGGAGTTGGCGCCCTGGATGGTGTCGTCACCGATGGCCTTGGCGGTCTGGATGACCCCGGCGATATCCTGTTGGGTCAGTTGTTGCAGCCGGTTGTCGTATCCCTCGTCACTGGCGTGATGCGCCCACCCCCCGGCCAGGCAGTCGGCCTGCAGTTCCACGCGCACCGATCCCGACAACGGTCCCTGCGAGCCGAGTTGCTGTCCCTTGCGCAGTGCCCCGGTCAGGTTCTGCACGTGATGGCCGTACTCGTGGGCCACGACGTACTCCTGCGCGAGGGCGCCATTGCTGCCGCCCATCTGGACGAGGGTGTCGAAGAAATCCGGGTCGAAGTAGGCGGTCTTGTCCGCGGGGCAGTAGAACGGGCCGGTCGCCGAGGTAGCCGCACCACACGCGGTGTTCACCGACCCGCTGAAGATCGTGGTCTTGGGTGGGGTGTAGTTCGACATCAGCGTCGGCCAGACGTGGTCGAGGCTGTTGGTGGTGGCCACGATCCGGCAGATCGCGTCACCCTGATTGGCCATCTCCACGGTGCAGGACCGGATGTGCTCGTCGATCACCGACGACGAGGCCGAGTTGGAGCTCCCGGTCCCGGTGGTGCCGCCGCCCATGATGTCTCCCGGGTTGACCCCGAACAACAACGCCACGATGGTGATGATCAGTCCGGCACCACCGCCGAGTGCGATCCGGCCGGCGCCGCCACCGCCACCCCCGCCGGAGACGTTCCCGGTGTCGAGTGGCCCGCTGCCCTGAAAAGTCATGGCCACAGCGTAACGAGACGAACCACCCGGATCGGGTCGAACAGTTCGAGACTCGCCGACGCCGCAGCCGTGCGCGACAACCGCCCGGGCGGTGGCCGCCTGCGTGCGGTGGCCGCCTAAGATTGTCAGGGGCTGACGCGCCCACCGATCTCGACGTCTCCACCCTTGAGGAAGGACCTTCGTGCTCCGCACACATCTCGCCGGTTCCCTGCGCCGCGCCGATGCCACGCAGACCGTCACCGTCGCCGGCTGGGTGGCCCGCCGCCGCGATCACGGGGGCGTGGTGTTCATCGATCTGCGTGACAGCTCCGGACTCGTGCAGGTGGTGTTCCGGGACGAGGCGGTCGCCGCGGCCGCGCATCGGCTGCGTGCCGAGTACTGCATCGCCGTGACCGGCGTCGTCGAGGTGCGCCCCGAGGGCAGCGAGAACCCCAATCTGCCGTCGGGTGAGATCGAGATCAACGCCGCGCGACTCGAGGTGCTCAACGAGGCGGCGCCGTTGCCGTTCCAGCTCGACGAGAACCCCGGCGAGGAGACGCGCCTGCGCCACCGGTACCTCGACCTGCGCCGCGAGGGTCCCGGATCGGCGCTGCGGCTGCGCTCGAAGGTCAACGCCGCCGCCCGCGGGGTGTTGCTCGCCCGCGACTTCGTCGAGATCGAGACCCCGACGCTGACGCGCTCGACCCCCGAGGGCGCCCGCGACTTCCTCGTGCCCGCACGCCTGCAGCCGGGTTCGTTCTACGCCCTCCCGCAGAGCCCACAGCTGTTCAAGCAGTTGCTGATGGTCGCGGGTATGGAGCGGTACTTCCAGATCGCGCGCTGCTACCGCGACGAGGACTTCCGCGCCGACCGTCAGCCGGAGTTCACCCAGCTCGACGTCGAGATGAGCTTCGTCGATCAGGACGACGTGATCGCCCTCGCCGAGGAGATCCTCGTCGCGCTGTGGCGGCTGATCGGGGTGGAGCTGACCACACCGATCCCGCGCATCACCTACGCCGACGCGATGCGTCGCTTCGGCAGCGACAAACCCGACCTGCGTTTCGACATCGAACTGGTCGAATGCACGGAGTACTTCTCCGAGACCCCGTTCCGCGTGTTCCAGGCGCCGTACGTCGGCGCCGTCGTCATGCCCGGGGGAGCCTCGCAGCCGCGACGCACCCTCGACGCCTGGCAGGAGTGGGCCAAGCAACGCGGGGCCAAGGGCCTGGCCTATGTGCTCGTCAACGACGACGGCACTCTCGGCGGACCGGTCGCCAAGAACCTCTCCGACGCCGAACGTGACGGTCTGGCAGCACATGTCGGGGCCGCGCCGGGCGACTGCGTGTTCTTCGCCGCCGGGCCCGCGAAGGCGCAGCGAGCGTTGCTCGGCGCCGCACGCTCGGAGATCGCGATGCGACTGGGACTCATCCCGGCAGCGGGTGAACCGATCGACCCCGCGACCGCGGACTGGGCATTCACCTGGGTCGTCGACGCGCCGCTGTTCGAGCCGGCCGACGAGGCGAGTGCCGCGGGCGACGTCGCCGTCGGCTCCGGAGCCTGGACCGCCGTGCACCACGCCTTCACCTCGCCGACCCCGGAATCGTTGGAGCACCTCGAATCCGATCCCGGTGCGGCGCTGGCCTACGCCTACGACATCGTGTGCAACGGCAACGAGATCGGTGGCGGATCGATCCGTATCCATCGCCGCGACGTGCAGGAACGGGTCTTCGAGATCATGGGCATCGGGCCCGAGGAGG
>NZ_MVPX01000204.1:0-2577 GCF_002043085.1 Gordonia sp. i37
GGGCCCCCCGCCGCACGGCGGGATCGCCTTCGGCTGGGATCGCATCACCGCGCTGCTCGCGGGTGAATCGTCCATCCGTGAGGTCATCGCCTTCCCCAAATCCGGTGGCGGCGTCGACCCGCTGACCGACGCGCCTGCGCCCATCACCGCACAGCAGCGCAAGGAGTCGGGTATCGACGCCAAGCCGGCACCGAAGAAGGGCCCCGACGCCCCCGCTGCCGGGTCGGCCGAGCCCACCGCCTGACCGCCCACCCGATGGCCACCCACCCCGGGTGGCCATCGGGGTGAGCCCGATCGCACGACGGGCGCACGGGTCACATCTGTGATGTGATTTTCCGCAGGCGGGACCGCGGGTTCACCGACACCTGTGGCGCCCGCACCCGCGCCGAGGTGACGTGAAAGGTAGGTGGGCTGCTGTGACCATCAAGGTCGCGCTGGAACATCGCACGAGCTACGCCTTCGACCGGCCGGTGAAGATCTTCCCGCACGTGGTCCGGCTCCGGCCCGCACCGCATTCGCGCACCCCGATCGAGGCCTATTCGCTGAAGGTCGAACCGGGTGAGCACTTCCTCAACTGGCAGCAGGATGCGTTCAGCAATTACCTTGCGCGACTGGTGTTCCCGGAGCCGTCGACGTCGCTGACGATCACCGTCAGCCTGCTTGCCGACCTGACGGCGATCAACCCGTTCGACTTCTTCATCGAGGACTGGGCCGAGCATTACGGGTTCGATTACCCCGACGATCTGAAGGAGGATCTCGAGGCCTACCTGCGTCCGGTCGGGGTCATCGAGGGCGAATTCGCCGGTGCGCCCGTGCATCCGGCGATCGCCGAGTTCGCCGCCGCGCACCGGCCGACGTCGAGGATTCGGGTGATCGATTTCCTCGTCGGGCTGAATCAGGCGGTGCAGCAGGCCGTCGGGTACACGGTGCGTCTCGAGCAGGGTGTGCAGAGCCCCGAGTACACGCTGTCCAGTGCGATCGGATCCTGTCGTGATTCGGCGTGGTTGCTCGTGGCCCTGTTGCGCGAGCTGGGCCTCGCGGCGCGTTTCGTCTCCGGCTACCTCGTCCAGTTGACCTCCGACATCCGGTCCCTGGACGGACCATCGGGCCCCGACGCCGATTTCACCGATCTGCACGCGTGGACCGAGGTGTACCTACCCGGCGCCGGATGGGTCGGCATGGACCCGACGTCGGGACTGTTCGCGGGGGAGGGACACATCCCGCTCGCGGCGACCCCGAGTCCCGGTGCCGCCGCACCCATCACCGGATCGACCGGTCCCTGCCACGCCACCCTGGACTTCTCCAACACGGTCACCCGATTCCACGAGGACCCGCGGGTCACGTTGCCCTACACGGCTTCCCAGTGGGATCGCGTCTGCGAACTCGGCGCCCGCGTGGACGCGACGATGGCGGAGAACGACGTCCGGCTCACCATGGGCGGCGAACCGACCTTCGTCTCCATCGACAACCAGACCGACCCGGAGTGGACGACCGCCGCCGACGGCCCGCACAAACGACTGCTCGCCTCCGACCTCGCCGAGCGCCTGCACCGCGACTACGCCCCGACCGGACTGGTCCAGCGCAGCCAGGGCAAGTGGTATCCCGGGGAGCCCTTGCCGCGCTGGCAGATCGCGATCATGTGGCGCGCCGACGGCCGGCCGATCTGGACCCGGCCGGAATTGCTCGCCGACCCGTGGTCGAATCCGGCGCGCGCCGCCGAGTCCATCGCCATCGAGACCGCGGGACCGGTGCCCACCGCCGAGGGTGCCGAGCGCGCCCAGAAGTTGTTGCAGACCTTCGCTTCTCGCCTGGGTGTGCCCTCCTCGCAGGTGATGCCGGCCTTCGAGGACCCGTTGGTCCGGATGCGCGAACTCTCCGCGCTGCCACCGGGTGACCCGGGAGCCGACCCCACCACGTCGACCGCACGCGCATTCGCGCGGGCCGAGGCCGCCGTCGAGATCGACGATCCCGACGTCGACCTCGAACCGCCCGCCGACTCGACCGCCGCGCGTCGGGAACTGCTCGACCGCCTCGATGCCAACGTCGTGCACCCGACGGCATATGTGTTGCCGTTGAGCCGATCCGAGGACGAGACCGCCTGGCACAGCGCACGATGGACCACCCGCCGCGGCCGTCTGGTCCTGACCGCGGGCACCTCCCCGGCGGGACTGCGGTTGCCGCTGAACTCGCTGTCGTGGGGGCCGGCTCCCGCGGTGTTCGTGTCCGATCCGTCGGCGCCTCATGACGCGTTGCCCGACAAGGCCTCCGACGATCTGGGCTTCACCGTGCTGGAGATGGACCCGACGCAGTTCGTGCCGCGGACCGCGGTGGTGGCCGAACAGCGCGGGGAGACCCTGTTCGTGTTCATCCCGCCGACGGCGGCACTCGAGGAGTACCTCGCGATCATCGAGATGATCGCCGACGCCGCCGAGGCGACCGGTACCGCCGTGGTCATCGAGGGATACGGCCCGCCCGCCGACCCGCGTCTGACCACGCTGACCGTCACCCCCGATCCGGGCGTCATCGAGGTCAACATCCAGCCGACGTCGAGTTTCGCCGAACAGTCGGAGCTGTTGG
>NZ_MVPX01000205.1:0-1370 GCF_002043085.1 Gordonia sp. i37
GCCGACTCGCCGTTGTTGCGGCGCCCGGACCTGCTGGTGTCGATGCTGACCTACTGGCAGCGCCATCCGGCGCTGTCGTATCTGTTCAGCGGCAAGTTCATCGGCACCACCTCCCAGGCGCCGCGGGCCGACGAGGGCCGCGAATCGGCGCTCTACGAACTCGAGATCGCCTTCGCCGAGATCGACCGGCTCGCCGAGAAGACACCGGTCGCGGTCAAGCACGCCAAGGGGGAGCCGCACGCGCCGACGGTCGGGGTCGCGCCGAATCCGTGGGTGACCGACCGCGCCCTGCGTCATCTGCTCACCGACATCACCGGCAACACCCACCGCGCCGAGTTCTGCATCGACAAGCTCTACAGTCCCGACTCGGCGCGCGGCCGGCTCGGGCTGTTGGAACTGCGCGGGTTCGAGATGCCCCCGCATCACCGGATGGCGATGGTGCAGTCGTTGCTGGTGCGCTCGCTGGTGTCGTGGTTCTGGGAGCAGCCCTATCGGGCGCGGCTGATCCGGCACGGCGCCGATCTGCACGGCAAATACCTGTTGCCGCACTACATCATCGCCGACATCGCGTCGGTGGCCGAAGAACTGCGCGAGGCCGGGTATCCGTTCGACACGGCGTGGCTCGACCCGTTCACCGAGTTTCGTTTCCCGCGGCTCGGGACGGTACAGATCCGCGATCAGGAGATCGAACTGCGGGGTGCGATCGAGCCGTGGAACACCCTCGGTGAGGAGGCCACCGGCACCGGCACCGCACGCTATGTGGACTCCTCGATCGAACGGGTTCAGGTACGCGTCGCCGGTGGCGACGACGATCGATACGTGTTGACCTGCAACGGTTTCCCGGTTCCGTTGCGTGGGACCGGCCGGGCCGGCGAACGGGTGGCCGGTATCCGGTTCCGGGCCTGGCAACCGCCGAGTGCGCTGCATCCGACGATCAGCATCGACACCCCGCTGACCTTCGATCTCGTCGACACCGTCAACGGACGGTCGGTCGGCGGTGCCACCTATCACGTGGTGCATCCGGGCGGGCGCGCCTACGAGCGGCCGCCGGTGAACGCGGTCGAGGCCGAATCGCGTCGTAACGGCCGGTTCGAGGCCACCGGACACACGACCGGCACCCTCGACACCGGCCTGTTGCGGGAACGGTTGGCGCGCGCCGCGATCGACGCCGGGGTCCCGGCGATCCTCGACCTACGTCGGGCACGTACAGTTCTCCGGTGACCGATTCTGCGGGTGGCCCACTGCCCGCGGTGTTCGACAGGTATCGCTCCGACGGCTACGCGCTGTTCGATCTCGCGCAGATCGACGAGGGGGTCCTGCGCGCCGCTGCCGGCCCCGTCCACCATGACGAGATGCTCGACGTCGGGGGC
>NZ_MVPX01000206.1:0-7047 GCF_002043085.1 Gordonia sp. i37
CGTCGCCCGACCGTGGTCGGTCGATGCCGTCCCGCTGATCATCGACGGCGTCGAGTGGGCGGCGCTGGAGAAGGCGATCACCCAGCGGTCGATGCTGCTGGACCTGATCCTGCGTGACCTCTACCGCGACCAGCGACTGATCACCTCCGGGCTGATTCCCCCCGAGATGGTCTTCGCCCATCCCGGATACATCCGCAAGGCCGCACGTCTGGAGGTTGCCGGTCCGCATGCGCTGTTCCTGCATGCCATCGATCTCGTCCGGCGCAGCGACGGACGTTTCGTCGCCCACGCCGATCGCACGCAGGCGCCGTCGGGCATCGGTTATGCCACCGTCGACCGTCGACTGGTCTCCCGGACCTTCCCGCAGCTGTTCCAGTCGTGTGCCCCGCGCCCCATGGCGACCTTCGCCGGAACGCTGCGCTTGGCGCTGTTCGACTACGCACCGCCCGGGGTCGACGACCCGACGGTGGCCGTGCTCAGCCCCGGCAGCATGTCCGAAACCGCCTTCGACCAGGCGTATCTCGCGTCGATGCTCGGCTTCCCGCTGGTGGAGGGCGCCGATCTGACCGTGCGTGACGGTGCGGTCTACATGCGTTCGCTGGGCCGCTTCAAACGCGTCGACGTGTTGCTGCGCCGCATCGACGCCGCATACTGCGATCCACTCGACCTGCGCACCGATTCACGTCTCGGCGTCGCCGGTCTCGTCGAGGCGATCTCGCGCGGCACGGTGACCGTGGTCAACACCCTCGGCAGCGGTGTCTGCGAGAACCCCGCCCTGCACACGGTGCTCGAGGCGGCCGCGCCGGTGCTGCTCGACGAGGAGTTGGCGCTCGGGTCGATACCCACGTTCTGGGCGGGTGAGGAGCTCCAGCGATCCAAGGTGCTCGCCGAACTCGCCGACCTGTCGGTCACCAACGTGCGCACCGGCGAGGAGTTCGTCGGCCCCCTCACCGATGTGCGTACCCGCGACGACCTCGCGCGCCGCATCACCGCGCACGGCGCGGAGTGGGTCGCGCGCTCGCTGGAGGCATACTCGGTGGCGCCGACCATCACCCCCGGCGGGACCGGGCGTCCGGGTGTGGTGCGCGCCGCGCCGGTCTCGGTGCGTGCCTTCAGCGTCGCGCAGGGCCCGACGTATGCGGTGATGCCCGGCGGACTCGGGTCGGTGCTGGCCGACGGCGTGGGCGGGGCGGCACTGCAGACCGTGGCCGCCAAGGATGTGTGGGTGACCAACCCGGAGGTCGGCGGTCATGTCTCGCGTCGTTCGGAAACGCGCGGGGAGCCGGCCGAGGAGGTCATCGAGATCCGCTCGCCGCGCCCGTCGGCGGCCGAGTACGTCGACACCGCCGTCGCGGCGAGCCCGCGCGTGCTCTCCGACATGTTCTGGTTCGGCCGCTACGGCGAGCGGACCGAACTGGTGACACGCCTGACGAAGGTCGCTCGCGAACGATGCCAGGACTTCCAGTACCGGCCGTGGATGCAGGGCACCTCGGCGGTTCCGTTGTTCCTGCACGCGGTGGCGACGATCACCGGAACCGCCGAGCACCTGCGCACCGCCGACCTGCTGGTCGACGACGGCCAGCGCTCGCCCGAGCAGGTCAACGCCGCGATCATGCGCATCGTCGAGCTGACCGTCGACGCGACGGTGCCGGGCACCGTGGCCTTCGCCGTGGACCGGCTCGTCGCGGCGGCCCGCGCGGTGCGCGATCAGATGTCGACGAGTACCTGGATGGTGCTGACGTCGATGGAACGGGCGGTGGAATCGCTGGCCCGGCAGGTGGCCAGGTCAGCCGAGGTCGACCAGACCACCGGCGCGCGCACCGCGGGCATCTTCGGCGATGCGTCGCTGGATCTCGCCCCCGACCTGGCCCGCACGCACGAGGACATCATGCACGGGGTGCTGGGGCTGGTCGGGTTGCAGGCCGAGTCGATGGTTCACGACGCGGCCTGGCTGTTCATGGACGTCGGACGCCGGATCGAACGGGTCATCACCCTCGCCGATCTGACCGGGGCGCTCTTCGAGACACCCCACGAGACCGCCGTCGAACAGGCATTGTTGGAGTCCTATCTGATCGCCGGTGAGTCGGCGGTGATCTACCGCAGGCGCAGCCGTGGTCTCTACCGACTGCTCCCGGTGGCGCAGCTGTTGCTGTTCGACGAGACCAATCCGCGCGCGATGATCTATCAGCTCGACCGTATGCGCGCCGGCCTGACCGGCCTGCCCGACGCGTTGCGGTCGGCGGCGGCCGAGCGTCTCGTCGAGGAGATGACCGCCGAACTGCGACGTATCGATCCCGCCGATCTCGGCGCCGTCGGTGACGACGGCAGGCGTGGTGACCTCGTCGAATTGATGACCACGCTGCGCGAGGGGTCACGTGAATTGTCGGAGGTGCTGGCCCGCAGCAGGTTCGCGTTGCCACGACCGGCGCAGCCCATCTGGGGCTTCGGGAGAGGTGACACGTGACCGGCCCGCAACCCGTCGCGCCGACGACCCGTCGCTACCGCGTGACCCACCGCACCGTCTACACCTACGACGCAGAGGTGTCCTCGTCGTACGGGCGGTGCTACCTGATCCCGCGCGATCTGCCGCACCAGCGGGTGCTGCGCAACGACGTGAGCGTCGACCCCGAACCGGACGACCGCTCGACCGGGCTGGACGTCTACGGCAACACCGACACCTACTTCCACGTCCACACCCCGCACACCGAACTGGTGGTGACCGGGACCTCGGACGTCGAGGTCGACCCGATCGACCCGGGCCTGATCGTCAGCCCGGCGGCGCGGGTGCCCTGGGAGCAGGCCCGCCCGGCGACCCTCGGCCCGCAACTGGCGACGGAGTTCACCCTCGATCTCGATCCGCCGGAGATCACCGAGGCGGTCACCGAGTACGCGGCCACCGTGTTCACCCCCGACCGGCCGCTCATCGAGGCGGTGACCGACCTGACGACCCGCATCTACCGCGACTTCACCTACAAATCGGGGTCGACCGCGATCAGCACTCGTGTCGACACCGTCATGGCCCGCCGCGAAGGCGTGTGCCAGGACTTCGCCCGGGTGGCCATCGCCGCCTTGCGCTCGGTCGGGCTCGCCGGCCGCTACGAATCGGGGTATCTGGCGACCGATCCGCCCCCGGGGCGCGAACGCATCTTCGGCGCCGACGCCAGCCATGCGTGGGCGGCGGTCTGGCTCCCCGACGGTCGCTGGCTGCCTTTTGATCCGACCAACGACAAACTCGTCGACGAACGGCATGTCACCGTCGCCTGGGGTCGCGACTACGACGACGTGCCGCCGCTGCGCGGGGTCATCTACACCGATGCCACACGCAGCGAGATCAAGGTATCGGTCGACGTCAGCCCGGTCGACGCGGACTCCGACGCACCGCCGGCCCCGGTCCGTCCGGACGTCGCCGCCGACACCGGAACCGCGTGAGGTTCGCCGAGGCCGGGTACCCCGCGTGCGCGCTCGGATGTCCTCCGATCGGTCACGAAACCCCAACGGCCGGTGACGACTGTCGGTGGCATTCGGTACCGTGGGAGTTGCCATGACGGTCATCACAGAAAGCCGCATCACCAGCGTGGTGCGTGCCGCAGAGGCCCTGTTGTCGCATCGAGCCGGTTCGCCGGTCGTGCTCGCCGAACCGGAGGATCTCGGAGGAAGCGGGCGCACCATCGTGGTGCGCGTACGCGTCGCCCAGAACCCCCTGTCGATGGACCGCACCCTCGTCATCAAAGCGCTCCCCGAGCACGAGGATCCGCACGCGTTCCACCGCGAGATCGCGTCGTACAAGTACGCGACGGCACTGCCCATCGAGTCCCGACCGGGGCCCCAGCTGATCGCCTCCGACCCGGACGCGCGGCTCATGGTGCTCTCCGATCTCGGCCGCGGCAACGCGATGACCACCCTGCTCGGTGGCCTCGACGTCGTCGAGATCTCCCGTGCGGTGAGCGCGTGGGGTCAGGCGCTCGGTCGCATGCACGCGGCCACCGTCGGCGGCGAGGTCGACTTCGACGCATTGGTCCGCCGCGGGCCCTCGGGGACCGAGGGGCGCGACCTGCTCGGCGAGGAGGCCCGACGCGCGGTCCGGATCGCACGAACGCGAGCCGCCGACCTCGGGGTGGAGATGGGTTGCGCGGTCGTCTCCGCGCTCGAGGGGGCGTGCACCCTGTTCGACGAGGGCGATCATCGTGCGTTCAGCCCGTCGGATGTCGGTCCGGAGAACATCCTGCTCAACGAGGCCGGCGTGCAGTTCATGGACTACGAGTGGGGCGGGTTCCGCGACGCGACCCTCGATATCGCCTACGCGCTGGTGACCTTCCCGGCGCAACTCGGCCCGCATGCGCTCGAACGTCGCGACCAGCTCGAGACCGCGATGGTCGACGCGTGGCGTTCGGAGGTGCACACCATCTGGCCGGCGCTGCGCCGCGACGGCGATCTGCAGCGCAAGCTGGTCGTCGCCCGGCTGCTGTGGGCGTGGCTGTCGACGGTGTGGTTGCTGCCCGAGGAGGATGCCGACCTCACATCGGCGGACCCGGCAGGACCGCAGGAGTTCGCGACCGCCGACCACGCGCACGACTGGGCACTGCATTCCAACGATCCACGCGTGATCGTCGCGAGGTGGTCGGACCTGGCCGCGTCCGCGCGATCGGTCAACGCCGACGTCGCCGATTTCGCCGCCGCGATCGGTGTTGCGCTGCACCGGGTCTGGCTGTCCTGACGCGGGAATGAACGGACTTTTCGACACTCCCGATCCCGCGTCACCCAGCAGCGGACCCCCCGTCGGCGTCTCGGCACCGCTCGCCGTCCGGATGCGGCCCCGCTCACTCGACGAGATCATCGGGCAGACCCATCTGCTGGGTTCGGGGTCGCCGTTGCGTCGGCTCATCAACGGTTCCGGTGCGGCGTCGGTCCTGCTCTACGGCCCGCCGGGCACCGGCAAGACCACGATGGCGTCGCTGATCTCCACCGCGGCCGGCGGCCGGTTCGAGGCGCTGTCGGCGTTGTCGGCGGGGGTCAAGGAGGTGCGGGCGGTCATCGAGGTTGCCCGCCGACGACTCGTCGACGGCGAGCAGACCGTCCTGTTCATCGACGAGGTCCATCGATTCTCCAAGACCCAGCAGGACGCGTTGCTCGACGCCGTCGAGAACCGGATCGTGTTGCTGGTGGCCGCCACCACGGAGAATCCGTCCTTCTCGGTGGTCTCGCCGCTGTTGTCGCGTTCGCTGGTGTTGCGATTGCGGTCGTTGACCGACGACGACATCCGCGAGGTGCTCCGCCGGGCGGTCACCGACGAGCGAGGACTCGGTGGGGCGGTTCGCGTGACCGACGCCGCCTACGATCACCTCGTCGCCGTAGCCGGTGGCGACGCCCGACGTGCCCTGACCGCCCTGGAGGCCGCCGCCGACGTCGTGTCCCAGGATCGGTCCGATCCCGATGCGCAGGGCGACGCGAGCGAGATCCCGGCGGTGGATCTCGCCGACGTGGAAGCGGCCATCGACAAGGCCGCGGTGCGCTACGACCGCGACGGCGACCAGCACTACGACGTCACCTCGGCGTTCATCAAGTCCATCCGCGGGTCCGACGTGGACGCCGCGCTGCACTATCTGGCGCGGATGATCGCCGCGGGGGAGGACCCGCGATTCATCGCGCGGCGGTTGATGATCCACGCCAGCGAGGACATCGGGATGGCCGACCCGATGGCCCTGCAGACCGCCGTTGCCGCCGCGCAGGTGGTCGCCCTGGTCGGGATGCCCGAGGCGAAATTGGCTCTGACGCAAGCCACCATCCATCTCGCGACCGCTCCGAAGTCGGCCGGCGTCGTCGGCGCGATCGGAGCCGCGCTGGCCGACGTCGAGGCCGGTAAGGCCGGCGCAGTACCGCCTCATCTGCGGGACAGCCACTACGCCGGCGCGAAGAAGATGGGCAGCGGCGTCGGCTACCGCTACCCGCACGATGACCCAGATGGTGTTGTGCCGCAACAGTATCCGCCGGACGAGCTGGTCGGCGTCGACTACTACCAGCCGACCGACCACGGCTTCGAACGCGAAATCGGGCCGCGGGTGGGCAAATTGCGGTCGATCATTCGACGGGCAACCTCGAAGCGACGCTGATTCGCGGACCGGTTCTGACCGCAATGGTTCCTACCGTCGTCGTCACAGGGGATCTCCCCACCGAGACGAGCCGAAGGAACACTTACCATGTCGATCACCGAAACCGTTGGGGGAGTGCAGGACCCACCTGCCTTGAGCGCCCGTGCCCGCACAGTGGCGCTGCTGTGCCTGTTGACCGCGTCGTTCATGGAACTGATGGACGCCACCGTGGTCAACGTCGCGCTGCGCACCATGCAGTCCGATCTCGGGCTGTCCGCGGCGGCGTTGCAGTGGATTGCCGCCGGGTACCCGCTGGCGTACGCGTCGGGACTGGTGCTCGGCGCGCGACTCGGCGATCGTTACGGGCGGCGCCGGTTGTTCGTGGTCGGGCTGGCCGCCTTCGGTGCCGCCTCGTTGGCGTGCGGCCTCGCCGCAGATCCGGCGTCGCTGGTCGCCTTCCGATTCCTTCAGGGACTCGCCGCGGCCCTGATGGTTCCACAGGTGCTCACCTGCATCCAGGTGTTGTATCCGCCCGCGCAGCGGGGTACCGCCATGGGGATGTTCACCTCCGTGATCGGGTTGGCCGCCGTGGCGGGCCCGCTGCTCGGCGGCGTCATCACCGCAGGTGACTGGTGGGGGATGTCGTGGCGGCCGATCTTCCTCATCAATGTCCCGATCGCCGTCCTGGCGATCCTGGCCGCTCGCGCGTTCCTCCCGGAGTCCAAGGCGCAGGTGCCGGCCCCGATCGTCGTCAGGTCGGCGGTGCTGCTCGGCGCGGGGCTGGCGAGCCTGATGGTTCCGATCACCGTGGGTCCCGAACATGGCTGGCCTGCATGGGGATTCGGATGTATGGCGCTCGGGGTGGGTTTGCTGGCCGAATTCGGTCGTCGGCAGTGGACCTCGGCGCGGCGCGGTGTGGAGCCGATGGTGCCCCCGGCGGTGTTCGCCACCCGGTCGTTCC
>NZ_MVPX01000207.1:0-9585 GCF_002043085.1 Gordonia sp. i37
AGTGGACCTCGGCGCGGCGCGGTGTGGAGCCGATGGTGCCCCCGGCGGTGTTCGCCACCCGGTCGTTCACCGCCGGACTCGCGGCATTCGCCGCCTTCATGGTGCCGACCGGCGGGTTCTTCCTGGTCCAGTCGCTCTACGTGCAATCTGCATTGGGTTTCTCGGTGCTGCGCACCGGCCTGATGTGGCTGCCGTTCTCGGTGACGGTGTTCGTCGCCGCAGGCCTGTCGGCGACAGTCCTGGCACCCCGGTTCGGGGCATCGGTGCTGCGATGCGGCGCACTGGTCTTCGCCGTCGGCGTGGTCACGATGATGCTCGCGGCACGCACTGACGACCCCTACTGGTGGTTGGCGCTGACCCTGGTCCTGGCCGGGGCCGGTTTCGGGCTCGTGGTCGGGTCGGCAGGCCTGCTGGTGCTCGACGAGGTTCCGGTTCACCGCGCGGGTGCCGCGTCGGGGGTCCTCAACACCGTGCAGGCGTTGTCGGTCGCGGTGGGTGCCGCGGCGATCGGGACGATCTTCACCTCCGCGACGTCGGTGGGCGCCGGATACCGGGCGTCGATGACCGCGATGGTGGCGTTGCTTGTTTTCGGCGCGGTCGTGTCGCTCGCGATGCCCGGGCGGCGTGCGGCCGCTGTCACTGGTCAGAGTCGGTGAGGGGAGAGGTGTTGTGGGTCCCCCCTCACCCGGCGTCAGAGCCGAGGTGGCGGACGAAGAATCGGGCGGCCTCCTCACCCGCGAATTGCGGGACGCCTGTGTGGCCACCCATGTTGGCGCAGAGCGTCTTCTCGGTGGATCCGAAGGCGTCGAAGAGATCGAGAGCCATCCGCCGGTCGTTGCTCTCGTCATCCCACTGGAGAAGAACGTGCAGCGGGGCGGTGACGAGGCGTGCCTCTTCCATTGTCACCGACGGCACGTAGCTACCTGCGAAAAGCCCGGCTGCCGCAATACGTGGGTCGACGGCGGCCAGGCGGGTACCAACGGCGATCACGCCGCCCGAGAGCCCGACCTTGTCACCGATCTCCAGTCGCCCGAGGATCTCGTCGAGAGTGATCCGGCACTCCGGCACCGCCTGCTCAAGGAGGGGGAGCACCAGCCGATCGATGAGGTCTGCCCCGGGCCGTTCGCCGGCGGCGATCGCGCGGCGCAGGTCTGCTCGAACGTCGTCGGCACCGGGCAGCGGGGTGCGATCGCCGGCACCGGGCGGCTCGATCGTGACAGCGGCGAAGCCGTCCGCGGCCGCACAACGGGCCCGTGCCGCCAGCCGGGGATACATGTGTCGGGTCCCGATACTGCCGGGTTGTCCGAGGACGATCAGTGGGACCGGAGTGGACCCGGAAGCCGCCGGCGGTGTCCACAGGATTCCGGTGAAGTCGCCGAGGGTGAACTCCCGCTCGGCGATACCGTCATCGAGAACTCGTTCAGAAGTGAAATGCATGGCCGTGCCTTTCGGAGCGTGCACAGGTGCGGCGCCCCGGGCGACCTATCGTCCGACCGTGACTCCTCCGAGGAGCACCGACGACAATTGATTCACAGGTGGCACCTCCTCGGGACGTTGCACGGAAACCTGACCATAGCCGGTCTATCGTGCTGCCGTCCAACCTATTTGATCGCTTCGCCAAGGGCGGCGCAGTCGGTGATCAGCGATCAGCCGACGGTAACGGTGGCGTGGTGGCCGATCGGGAAGTTGACCGAGTTCGCGATGAAACACCACTCGTGGGCGTCGTGGTGGGCGTCGTGGGCGTCGGCGACCATCGACTCGTCGGCAACCGTGACCGTCGGGCGCAGCGTCGCCGAGGTGAAATGTCCGCCGTTGCCCTCCTGCGCCATGACGGCACTCGCCTCGTCGGTGTAGCCGGTGACGACGACGCCGCGGGTCACACACGCGTGCAGATACGACAGCAGGTGACACTGCGAGATCGCGATGAGCAGCAGATCCTCGGGATTGTGGTGCGTCGCATCGCCGCGAAACGCCGGATCCGCCGAACCGATCACATCGGGTTTACCGTCGACGCCGATGCGGACGGTGCGGTCGTAGTCGCGGTACCCGGACGTCCCGGTGCCGCGGTCGCCAATCCACGTGGTGGTGACGCGATAGTGGTGTTCGCCGGACATGGGCCGAGTATGCCCGCGCCGGTGACGGCCGCGATACCCGACGCGGTCGGAGAGCGTGGGGCCCGCCGACGGTAGGCTGGTAAGCCGCAGATACGCTCATCGCCGATCTTTCGAGGACTCACCCAGTGCAGACGCATGACATCAGGAAGCGATTCCTGGATCACTTCATCAAGGCCGGGCACACCGAGGTGCCCAGCGCCTCGCTGATCCTCGACGACCCGAACCTGCTGTTCGTCAACGCCGGCATGGTGCCGTTCAAGCCGTACTTCCTCGGCGAGCAGACCCCGCCGTTCGACCGCGCCACCAGCGTGCAGAAGTGTGTGCGCACCCTCGACATCGACGAGGTCGGCATCACCACCCGTCACAACACCTTCTTCCAGATGGCGGGCAACTTCTCCTTCGGCGACTACTTCAAGCGCGAGGCGATCACCTTCGCGTGGACGCTGCTGACCAACAGCGTCGAGGACGGCGGATACGGCATTCCGCCCGAAAAGCTGTGGCCGACGGTCTATCTCGACGACGACGAGGCGGAGTCGATCTGGCGCGACGAGATCGGCGTGCCCGCCGAGCGCATCCAGCGACGCGGCATGAAGGACAACTACTGGTCGATGGGCGTCCCCGGTCCGTGCGGACCGTGTTCGGAGATCTTCTACGACCGCGGTCCGGCATACGGGATCGAAGGTGGGCCCGAGGCCGACGAGGACCGCTACATCGAGATCTGGAATCTCGTGTTCATGCAGAACGTGCGCGGCCCGGGTGGCGGTAAGGAGGGCTACGAGATCCTCGGCCCGCTGCCCAAGAAGAACATCGACACCGGTATGGGCATCGAGCGCGTCGCCTGCCTGCTGCAAGGTGTCGACAACGTCTACGAGACCGATCTGCTCAAACCGATCATCGACCTCGCCGCGAGCGTGACCGGACGCGCCTACGGCGCCGGTGACCACGAGGCCGACGTCCGATTCCGCGTGATCGCCGACCACACCCGCACCGCCGCGATGCTCATCGGCGACGGCGTGCTGCCCGGCAATGACGGCCGCGGCTACGTGCTGCGCCGGTTGCTGCGCCGCGTGGTGCGCTCGGCGCGACTGCTCGGCGCCGGGAGCGCAGCGAGCGGGCCGAATGTCGACGGCGCGGACGCCCCGACGATGGGGGCGTTCATCGGTGCCGCGATCGACCTGATGGCGCCGTCGTATCCGGAACTCGCCGACAAACGTGAGCACATCGTGAGTGTCGCGGTCGGCGAGGAAGCCTCGTTCGCCAAGACCCTCGCCGCCGGGTCGAAGTTGTTCGCCGATGCGGCCGCGGCCACCAAGGCGGCCAACAAGGGCACGCTCTCGGGCAGCGATGCATTCACCCTGCACGACACCTACGGCTTCCCGATCGATCTGACCCTCGAGATGGCCGCCGAGGCCGGGTTACAGGTCGACGAGGGCGGCTTCACCGAACTCATGGCCGAGCAGAAGCAGCGAGCCAAGGCCGACGCGAACGCCCGTAAGACCGGGCACGCCGACGCCGGGGTGTACCGGGAGTTCCTCGATCGCGGACCCACCGAGTTCACCGGCTACGGAGAGCTCGTGTCCGAGGCGCGCGTAGTGGGTCTGATCGCCGACGGCGTGCGGGTCCGCAGCGCCGGCGCCGGTCAGGAACTGACGGTGATCCTCGACCGCACCCCGTTGTACGCCGAGTCCGGTGGCCAGATGGCCGACACCGGCTCCATCACCACCGGTGCCGGCGCCCGGCTGACCGTCAAAGATGTTCAGCGGGTGGGCAAGTCGGTGTGGTTACACAGCGTCATCGTCGATGCCGGGGAGATCGCCGAAGGCGATGAGGTCCTCGCGAGCGTCGACACGAGCTGGCGCCACGGTGCCACGCAAGGACACTCCGGTACCCACATGGTGCACGCCGCGCTCCGTCAGGTGCTCGGACCCGGTGCGACACAGGCCGGTTCGCTGAACCGCCCCGGATACCTGCGCTTCGACTTCCATGCATCGGGACCGCTGTCGGCCGAGCAACGCACCCAGATCGAGGAGATCTCCAACGAGGCAGTCGAGGCCGATTACCGGGTCAACACCTTCGAGACCGGTCTCGCCGAGGCGAAGGCGATGGGCGCGCTCGCACTGTTCGGGGAGAACTACGGCGACGAGGTGCGTGTCGTCGAGATCGGCGGCCCGTTCTCGATGGAACTGTGCGGTGGCACCCACGTCTCGTCGTCGGCGCAGATCGGACCGGTCACGCTGATCGGCGAGTCCTCGGTCGGTTCGGGGGTGCGCCGCGTCGAGGCCTACGTCGGCATGGACTCATTCCGCCATCTGTCGAAGGAACGCGCCCTGATGGCGGGTCTCGCGTCGTCGCTGAAGGTGCCCTCCGACGAGGTTCCCGCGCGCGTCGAGCAACTCGTCACGCGATTGCGTGACGCCGAGAAGCAACTGGAGAAGATGCGCGCCGAGGCGGCACGGGCGTCGGCGGCCGCGTTGCTCGATCGGGCGATCACGGTCGGGTCGACGTTGCTCGTCTCGGGCACGCTGCCCGGGCTCGACGCCAACGGATTGCGTTCGGTGGCAGGCGATCTGCGCGGCCGGGTCTCCGATCGTGCCGCGGTGATCGCATTGTTCTCCCCGAGTGAGGACGCCGAGCAGACCAAGGTGCCGTTCGTCGTCGCCACCACCGAGGCCGCCCGCTCGGCCGGGCTCAAGGCCGGTGATGTGGTCAAGGAGATCGCACCCATCCTCGGCGGCCGCGGCGGCGGCAAACCCGATCTGGCACAGGGGTCGGGAACCGATCCGGCCGGCGTGGACCCGGCGATCCGACGGATCTCCGAGCTCCTGCACTGATGGCGGCTCCGGGGCACGACGACCAGCAGACGCGGCGGGGCCGGCGTCTGGGCATCGATGTCGGCAGCGTGCGGATCGGCGTCGCGGTGTGCGATCCCGACGGCATACTCGCCACCCCGGTCGAGACCGTGCGACGGGACACGTCCGGAGGGTCGGATGTGACGAGAATCGCCGAACTCGCCACCGAATACGAGGTCGTCGGTGTCGTGATCGGTTTGCCCAAGACGTTGCGCAACACCGACGGTGTTGCGGTGGCCGCCGCGCGGGAGTTCGGCGACGCCCTGACCACCGCGATTGCCCCGGTGCTCGTCGAGTACGTCGATGAACGGCTCACCACGGTGACCGCGGCGCAGGCGTTGCGGGCGAGTGGCCGGTCGGCGAAGGCATCGCGTTCGGTGATTGATCAGGCGGCTGCGGTCGCTATTCTGCAGGGATGGCTGGACGCGCGACGATGAGCTCGTTGGCGCCGTCGCTTCGTCCGCCGATCGGAGGGTCCGATCGGTTCAGGTCCAGTGTGAGGCGCGACGTGCGCACGTGTCGGGGGACGGGCGGGGTTCACGCCGCGCCGTCGAACCGGAACCAGGGAGGGTATCCGCGGTGAGCGACGAACGGCATCGGAATCGCCATCGGGAGCGAGCGGACCACCCCGCCGACGGCATGGACCCCGATCGGTTGCGGTATTTCACGCAGCCGGTGGATGGGCGACCCAACACCCGGCATCGCCGCCGCCGCACGGGACCGGCGGGCACCCCGTCGGGATCATGGCCGGCAGTGCCGGCGTCTTCGGATGATCGGGTGGCCCGACCCGGGAATGGTCCCCAGACAACGGCACCCCAGACAACGGCACCCCAGACAGCGGCACAGGCGCCCGCGCCGCAGTCCGCCGACGAGACGACCCCATCTGCGCCGCAGCCGACGCTGCGTTCACGCGCCCAGCGGTCCGCCCCCCGCACCGCTCCGATCCCCGCGCCGCGGCAGGCCGAATCACAGCGGACCGAACCACAGCGGGCCCGGCCACAGCGCGCGCAGCCGGAGCGCGCGCAGCCGGAGCGCATCGATCCCGACGCATCGTCAGCCCCCGCGACCACGAGCCGGTCGGCGGCCCGTGACCGGTCGGCAGATCGCCGGCGGGAGGCAGGTGTGGCACCGGGCGCGCTGGCCGCCCTGGCCGAACCGACGCTCGCCGTTCCCGAGGCCGACGCCGACCTCGCCGATCGAGACGACACCGGATCCCTTCGCACCGATGATCGCGTCGATCACGACCTGACCGCACCGCACGAACTGGTCGAACCGGCCGACGACACCGTCCTCGCACCCGTATCCGACGACTCCCACCCAGACCTCGATGACCATCCCGAACGTCGTCCGGCGGCGGTCGCCCGTCGGCGCCGACGCCGGATCGGCATGGCCGTGGTGGCCGTCGTGATGCTGGCGCTGGTCGCCGGGGTGGGGTACTGGGGAGCGGACAAGGCCGGGCTCTTCGACTCCCGAAAGGACTACACGAACGCCGCGGGTACCGCTGACGTGCTCGTGCACGTCCCGGCGAATGCGTCGATCAAACAGATCGGCGGCATTCTCGTCGACGACAACGTCGTCGGCAGCGTCCGCGCGTTCGTCGACGCCGCCGATGGAGCCTCGCTGTCCAGCGGCTACTACAAGTTGCGCACCCAGATCCCGGCGGCGGAGGCGGTGAAGTTGATCACCGACTCCGACTCGACCAACCGCGTCGGGCGCATCGTCGTACCTCCCGGCACCCCGCTGGACACCAAGCGCGACACCTCGGGACGCGTCACCCCGGGCATCTTCGCGATGATCGCCGACCAGACCGGCGTCGAGATCAACGGACAACGCCTCGGGGTGACCGAGCAGCAACTGTCCGACGCGGCCGCCAACGCGAGTATCACCGAGCTCGGTGTCCCGAGCTGGGCGCAGGAGTCGGTGACGGCACTCAACGGCGACCATCGCCGGATCGAGGGCCTGATCGCGCCCGGCACGTGGGAGGACATCGATCCGCACGACAACGCCACGCAGATACTCAACACCCTGATCACCAAGAGCGCCGCCATGTACGAGGGCTGGGGTCTGGTGAGCAACAACAAGTCCGGGCTCAGTCCCTATCAGACGTTGGTCGCCGCATCGTTGCTGCAGGGCGAGGTGCAACCCGACGACTACCCGAAGGTGGCGCGGGTCATCCTGAACCGGCTCGCCAAAGGCCAACGGCTGGAATTCGATTCGACCGCCAATTACACCGCCAGCGTCGTCGACCTGAACCTGCACGACGACGCGCTCAAGGCCGACACGCCGTGGAACACCTACGTGCGCAAGGGCCTTCCGCCGACACCGATCGGTGCGGTGGAAGAGCCGTCGGTCGAGGCGATGGAGCAGCCCGCCGACGGCGACTGGCTGTACTTCGTGACCGTCGACTCCAAGGGGACGACACTGTTCACCGACGACTTCGATCAGCATCGGCGCAACATCGCCACCGCATGCCAGAACAAATTCATCACGTGCCGGTGACCGGTCCGCTCGACGAGGCCGGCTCGGTGCTGGCGCGTCCGCCGCTGTGCGCCCCGGTGGGCGGGCGCACCGCCCGCCGAGCCACGGTGCTCGGCTCCCCGGTGTCGCATTCGAGATCGCCGGATCTGCACCTGGCCGCCTACCGTGCGCTGGGGTTGGAGGACTGGACCTACACGCGGCGGGAGTGCACCGCAGCGGATCTTCCGGGGGTCGTCGCCGCGGCGCCGGCCGAGCAGATCGGTTTCTCGGTCACGATGCCGAACAAACTCGCCGCGCTCGCCGTCGCCGACGAGCGCACCGAACGTGCGGTCCTGGTGGGTTCGGCGAACACACTGGTGCGGACCGTGACCGGTTGGCGAGCGGACTGCACCGACATCGACGGCATGACCGGTGCACTCGAACACCTCGGTGTCGCGGCAAACGTCGTCGGCGGTGACCTTCCCGATTCCGCGGTGCTCGTCGGGGCCGGCGGTACGGCGTTACCGTCCGTCGCGGCGCTCGCCGCGGTCGGGATCGGCGAACTCACCGTCGTCGCCCGCAGCGCGCAGCGCGCCGCCGACGTGCTCACTCTGGCGCGCGATCTCGGGATGTCGGTGCAGGTGGCCGATTTCGCGAGCACCGACGACCTGAGCCGGCGCTGCCGTGACGCCGCGGTCGCCGTCTCCACGGTCCCGGCGTCGGCGACCACACCGGTGATCGACGCCGTCTCGGGCTCCGCGCGTCTGGTCGACGTCATCTACGACCCGTGGCCCACCCCGCTGGCCACCGCGGTTCGGGCTGCGGGTGGTCGGGTGGCCGGTGGACTGGTGATGCTGCTGAACCAGGCGTTCAGCCAGGTCGAGCAATTCACTGGTCTGCCGGCACCGCGCACGGTGATGGCCGAGGTGTTCGCCGGAGCCGACGCGGCCTCCTGACGCACTCACAGAGACGGGACGGTCCACAGCCCGACGCCGGCGGGCCGTCCGGCGCCCGAGCCCACCGACGCCACCGACCACACTGGCGGCATGGTTGCGACGGCGCTGGTGGTGATGATCTGGCTCGCGGTGGTCGCCGAGAGCGACCGGCGCACCGCGCGCATCCCGAATCGATTGCTGTGGCCGGGCGTGCTCGCGGTGGTCGTCGGCGGGCTGACGGCCCCGCACGTGCTGATCGCGGCCCTGGCCGGGGCCGTTCCGTACCTGCTCGCCTTCACCCGCCGATGGTGCGGGGGAGCCGACGTCAAACTCGGATTCGTCCTCGGTGGCCTCCTCGCGCACCCGGTCGCGGCACTGCTGATGGTTGCGCTCGCCCAGGTGGGAGTCCTGATCGGACATCGGCGTGGCGGCCCGGTGCGACGCCCGCACGGCCCCACGCTGATCCTTGCCGCGGTCCTCGTCCTGGCGATCGGTTGAGGCTCGTGCGTCGGTCGTCGGCGCCGGCGGCCGGGCCTGGTCAAGGCTGTTCGCGGGCCGCGTGGCCCGCATGGAACAATGGATTCTTGTGTTGCGCTGGATAACAGCCGGAGAGTCGCATGGCCCGGCACTCGTGGCGATCGTCGAGGGTATGGTCGCCGGAGTTGAGATCACCTCGTCGGATATCGCCGAACAGTTGGCCCGTCGCCGTCTCGGATACGGACGAGGGGCCCGGATGAAGTTCGAGGCAGACAAGGTGACGGTGATCGGCGGTCTGCGCCACGGACTCTCGATGGGCGGTCCGATCGCGGTCGAGATCGGCAACACCGAGTGGCCCAAATGGGAGACGGTGATGTCGGCCGATCCGGTCGATGCCGCCGAACTCGACGGCAGCGCGCGCAATGCGCCACTCACCCGTCCGCGTCCCGGGCATGCCGACTACTCGGGGATGCTCAAGTACGGCTTCGACGATGCGCGCCCGGTGCTCGAGCGGGCCAGCGCCCGCGAAACCGCCGCGCGGGTCGCCGCGGGCACCGTCGCCCGCAACTTCCTGCGGCAGGTGCTCGGCGTTGACGTCGTCTCGCACGTGATCTCCATCGGGGCGAGCGAGCCCTACGACGGCCCGCCGCCCCGGATCGCCGACCTCGAGGCGATCGACGCAAGCCCGGTCCGTGCCTTCGACTCCGACGCCGAGGCGGCGATGATCGCCGAGATCGAGGCGGCCAAGAAGGA
>NZ_MVPX01000208.1:0-16237 GCF_002043085.1 Gordonia sp. i37
GGTGAGCCCCGCCTCGACGCCCGACTCGCCGGTGCACTCATGGGGATCCAGGCGATCAAGGGTGTCGAGGTCGGTGACGGTTTCGCGACCGCGCGTCGCCGTGGCAGCGCCGCCCACGACGAGATGGTCCCCGGGCCCGACGGCGTGCTGCGGTCGACCAACCGGGCCGGTGGCCTCGAGGGCGGCATGACCAACGGCGAGGACGTGCGGGTGCGGGTGGCGATGAAGCCGATCTCGACGGTGCCGCGCGCCCTGTCGACCATCGACATGAGCACCGGCGATCAGGCCAGCGCCATCCATCAACGATCGGACGTGTGCGCGGTGCCCGCGGCGGGTGTGGTCGCCGAGGCCATGGTCGCGCTGGTACTCGCCCAGGCGGCGCTGGAGAAGTTCGGCGGCGATTCGGCCACCGAAACCGGTGAGAACCTGCGCGGCTACCTCAAGCACGTCGAGTCCCGGCCCCCGCGTTCATGACCGGCGCATCACTGCCGGTGACCGGCGGTCCCGATCGTCCGGTCGCCGTGCTCGTCGGGTTCATGGGTGCCGGAAAGTCCACAGTCGGACGGATACTCGCCGACAAGCTCGGCGTCGACTTCGTCGACACCGACGCCGAGATCGTGACCCGCACCGGCCAGACCATCCCGGAGATCTTCACCGGTGCCGGGCCCACCCGGTTCCGCCAGATCGAATGCGACGTCGTCACCGACGTCCTGGAGAACCACCGCGGGGTGGTGGCCCTCGGCGGGGGTGCGGTGACCACCGAAGCGGTCCGTGACGCACTCGACGGACACCGTGTCGTCCACCTGAAAATCGGTGCCGAGGACGGCTTCTCGCGCGTCTTGGGGTCCGATCGACCGCTGCTGGCCGACGGCGATCCGGCCGCCCGCTACCGTGAACTGCTGACCGACCGCGCCGAGATCTACAGCGGCGTCGCGACCATCGAGGTCGACGCGGCCGACGGCGACGCGCAGGATGTCGCCGACGTCATCATCGCCGCGATCGCCCGCGAACTCGTACCCGAGAGGACCACATGAGCGACCCGACGACCACCGAGCCGGTACGGATCCGCGTCAATGCCGGGTCGCCGTATGACGTGATCATCGGTCGCGGTCTGCTCGGTGAGCTCGCCGATGCTGCCGCCGGCGCCGATCGGATCGCGATTCTGTATCAGCCGACGCTCGCCCAGACCGCGGAGCAGATCCGGGAATACCTGTCCGGCAAGGGATTCGACGCACATCGTGTCGAGATCCCGGACGCCGAGGCCGGCAAGGATCTCGCGGTGGCCGCATTCTGCTGGGACGTGTGCGGCCGGATCGGGCTCAAACGCAACGACAAGATCATCTCGTTGGGCGGCGGCGCCTCGACCGACCTGGCCGGATTCGTGGCCGCCACCTGGATGCGGGGGATCGGGGTCATCCACGTTCCCACCACCCTGCTGGCGATGGTCGACGCCGCGGTCGGCGGCAAGACCGGCATCAACACCGATGCCGGCAAGAACCTGGTGGGCGCATTCCACGAGCCCGACGCGGTACTCATCGACATCGCGACCCTCGAGACGGTACCGCGCAATGAGGTGATCGCCGGGCTGGCGGAGGTCATCAAGACCGGATTCATCGCCGACCCGACGATCCTCGACATCATCGAGGCCGACCCGGCCGCGGCCACCGACCCGACCGCCGACGTCCTCCCCGAGCTCATTCGACGATCGGTGCAGGTCAAGGCCGATGTGGTGTCCGCCGACCTCAAGGAGTCGTCGCTGCGGGAGATCCTCAACTACGGTCACACGCTCGGCCACGCCATCGAGCGTCGCGAACGCTACCGCTGGCGCCACGGCGCGGCGGTGTCGGTGGGGCTGGTCTTCGCCGCCGAACTCGCGCGGCTGGCCGGTCGGCTCGACGACGCGACCGCCGATCGGCACGCGGCGATCCTCTCCCTCGTCGGATTGCCGACGACCTACGACGCCGATGCCCTCGGCGATCTGCTCACCACGATGGCGGGCGACAAGAAGAACCGCTCCGGGGTCATGCGTTTCGTGGTCCTCGATGGACTCGCCAAACCCGGACGCCTCGAGGGCCCCGACCCTTCGCTGGTCGCCGCCGCGTACTCGGCGGTTGCCGCGGAAGCGGCGCCGGGCGGGGCGACCCTGCTCTGAGGCTGATGATTCTGGGCCGGATGATTCTGGGCCGGACAACGAGGGACGGCGTCGGTGTGTGAACAGTGTGTCGTCTCGCCCGTCTACTTCGGCGAACCGCTACCCGGGTGGACGCTGGCGCGCGCTCGGCTGGAATCGCCGGTGGCCGACTGGCGCCAGGGACAGTGGGGACTGATCCGCGCGGACGACCCGACTTTCGTGTGGTGGACCACCCCGACACCGAGTCCGACGCGGGGTATGTCGGAGGACGAGGAAGACGCGTGGTGGGCCGAACGGTCTGGGGGACACCAGGACCTCGCGGCGCAGGACCCCGAGGTCGAACGCGAACTCTGGGCCACCGACGAACGGTGCGCCGACTTCCTCTCCGCTTTCCGTGCGTGCTCACCGAACGACGGCTTCGATCTGGTGACCGCCGCCGCCCACTGTGGCTACGAACGTGCTCGTGACGGAGTTTTCGAGATCTGGTTCTTCGACTACCTGGGTGACCATCTTCGCAGCGCGCCTGCAGAGGTCGATCCGTACGATGAGCGGCCCGAGTTGGTGCGCGATCTGCCCTTCGACGCCACTATCGGGCGGCACCCGTTGCCTGGCGAGCCGTTCTACCGACAGTGAGTCTCCGCACGCTGCTCGAGGACCGGGCGAGGTGCGTCAGACCCGCTCGATCTGCTCGGTTGGTTGCGCGTCGGGGTGCACCGACCAGTCGTCGTCGTGGGAGTTCTTGCGCTGATCGCGGCGCATCAGCCAGCGACCCACCGCCGCGCCGACGAACGCGGGGACAAAGATCAGCAGCGCGGTGAACGAGCCACCGGCGATCAGTTCGACCCACAAGCTGGCCTGGCCGATCCCGGCGAAGACGAAGCTGCCCAGGATCCAGGAGATGAGGCCCGCGACGACACCTGCGAAGACGCCGGCCTTGAGCCAGCGGACGGTCAGGTCCTCGTAATCGTCGGGATCGGGGTTGGCCCGCGCGTCGGCGATGCCGTCGATGCCGCCCCAGAGCAGGGACACCAGCACGACCACGGCGACCGCGATCGTCTTCCACACCGTGGAATGCAGGGGAGCGTGGATGATGGCCAGTCCGAGTACCACTCGGGCCGCGACGTGTACCGCGGTCATGACGACTCCGCGCAGCAACCAGGAGGAGAACATGCCGAACACGTTACTAGAGGGTCAGCACATCCAGTGCTCTTGGCCACACTTTGCATCATGTCGTATGCCCTGTCCCGGAATGCGTCGGGCTAGCGTGAACCGATGACCCCCACACATGACCACGCCGGTCGTCGTGATCGGCTGCGCGACCTGATCGTCAGTGGTGACCACGCCGTCGATGCCTTCCTGGTCGGTGATCTCACCAACGTGCGCTACCTGACCGGGTTCACCGGCTCCAACGGTGCGGTGTTGATCTCGGCCTCGGGTCCGGCGGGTGACCGGATCTGCACCGACGGCCGTTATCAGACCCAGGTCGGTGAGCAAGCCGGCGACCTCGAGGCCGTCCTCGCCCGCGACTGCCCACCGGCACTGCTGCGCGTCGCCGCCGACGCCGGGGCGCGCCGGGTCGGTTTCGAGGCCGACGCCCTCACGGTCGCCGCGCACCGGGCCCTCGGTGCGGACGCACCCGACGGTGTCGAACTCGTCGGCCGGACCGGCCTGGTCCAGGGCCTACGGGAAATCAAGGATGCCGGGGAGATCGCACTGCTGCGGCAGGCCTGCCGGATCGGGGACGAGGCACTCGCGGCACTCATCGACGGCGGAGGATTACGGGCGGGTGCCACCGAACGAGAGGTCGCTCGCGTCCTGGAATGGGAGATGTACCGGCACGGCGCCGACGCGGTGGCCTTCGAGACGATCGTCGCCGCCGGCGCCCATTCGGCGATCCCACACCATCGCCCCACCCACGAGGTGCTCGCCGACGGCGACTTCGTCAAGATCGACTTCGGTGCGGTGTTCGGCGGTTACCACTCGGACATGACCCGGACCTTCGTGCTCGGTCGCGCCGCACCGTGGCAGCGTGAGATCTACGAGCTCGTCGCCACCGCACAGTCCGCCGGGCGGGCGGCGCTGCACCCGGGTGCCGACCTGCGCGGGGTGGACGCCGCGGCCCGGACGGTGATCGCCGACGCCGGTCACGCGGAGAACTACGTGCACGGTCTCGGACACGGAGTCGGCCTCGAGATCCACGAAGCGCCCGGAATCGGCAAGCTCGCAACGGGTACACTGCCTTGCGGCGCAGCGGTGACCGTGGAACCCGGGGTCTACCTCCCGGGCCGAGGTGGAGTCAGGATCGAGGACACCCTCGTCGTCACCGACGGCGATCCGGAGCTGCTGACCGCCAGCGACAAGACATTCACCGTCATCTGACGGTTCTCGACGTCAAGAAGGAAGAGACGACACATATGGCGACCACCGCCGATTTCAAGAACGGCCTCGTGCTGCGCATGGATGACCAGCTCTGGCAGATCCTGGAGTTCCAGCACGTCAAGCCCGGCAAGGGTCCGGCCTTCGTGCGCACCAAGATCAAGAACATCCTGTCCGGCAAGACCGTTGACAAGACCTTCAACGCCGGGGTCAAGGTGGAGACCGCGACCGTCGACCGTCGCGACATGACCTACCTCTACAACGACGGCACCGACTACGTCTTCATGGACGCCCAGGACTACGAGCAGTACTCGCTGGCACCGGCCACCGTCGGCGACGGCGCCCGGTTCCTGTTGGAGAACATGACCGTGCAGGTCTCGCTCAACGACGGCACCCCGCTCTTCGTCGAACTGCCGGTCACCGTCGAGCTCGAGGTCACCCATACCGATCCGGGCCTGCAGGGCGACCGCTCCACCGGCGGCACCAAGCCCGCCACCCTGGAGACGGGTGCCGAGATCGCGGTTCCGCTGTTCATCAACACCGGCGACAAACTGAAGGTCGACTCGCGCGACGGCAGTTACCTCGGCCGCGTCAACAACTAGCGAGATCCCCACACGTGAAGCAGCCCGGAACCCGACACAAGGCGCGCCGCCGCGCCATCGACCTGCTGTTCGAGGCGGAGGCCAAGGACGTCAGCCCGGCCGAACTCGTCGCCGAACGGCGGGAGCTGGTGCAAACCGACGAGAGTGTCGGACAGATCCATCCCTACACCGCGCGGGTCGTCGACGGTCTGGTCGCCGACGAGGCGCAGATCGACGCGGTCATCTCCTCGCACCTGAAGGGCTGGACCCTGCAGCGACTACCCGCTGTGGATCGGGCGATCCTGCGCCTGGCCACCTGGGAGTTGTTCAACGCCACCGACGTCGATCCGATCGTCGTGGTCGACGAGGCGGTCGAGCTCGCCAAGGAACTGTCCACCGACGACTCGCCCGCCTTCGTCAACGGGGTGCTGCAGACGATCGCCGACCTCGCCCCGCAGGTGCGGGCCGCGCAGGCGGCGGGTTCGGACCGCGACAACCACTGAGCTCGAGTCCACCGGGGCCGGCGCGGCTCGAGTCCGGTTCGGCGTACACGATGCCGGCGTGTAGTCTTGGCCGCGACAGACATCCTTTAACGATCCGTCCCGTGAGGCGGAGAAGGAGGTCGGCGTGGTCACGCCCACCGACGGTGCACCCTCAGGTAGACGAGTTCTCCTCGACGCCGGCGACGTCTCGCGGACCATTGCCCGCGTCGCACACCAGGTGATCGAGAAGAACGCTCTCGACGCCCCCGACGCCCCCCGCGTCATCATCATCGGGATTCCCACTCGCGGAACCACTCTCGCCGACCGCTTGGCCGCCAAGATCGGCGAATTCGCCGGACGCGACATCCCCGTCGGCTATCTCGACATCACCCTGTATCGCGACGATCTGCGCGACAAACCCCACCGCCCTCTCGAGCGCACGATGGTGCCGCCCGGCGGCGTCGACCACGCGATCGTGATCCTCGTCGACGACGTCCTCTACTCCGGTCGTACGGTGCGGGCCGCCCTCGACGCCCTGCGCGACCTCGGCCGCCCCGACGCGGTGCAACTCGCCGTCCTCATCGATCGCGGCCATCGCGAATTGCCTTTGCGCGCAGACTATGTCGGCAAGAACATCCCGACCTCGCGTGACGAGAGCGTGGCCGTGCACCTCGTCGAGCACGACGGGCTCGACGAGGTCGTGCTGAGCGCGGCCGGGTCGGGGGATCGCTGATGCGGCACCTGCTGTCCACCGAGGACCTGTCGGCGGCCGAGGCCACCGAGTTGCTCGACGAGGCCGAACGCTTCGAGCAGGCACTGACCGGACGTGAGGTCCGCAAGCTGCCGACGCTGCGCGGGCGCACCGTCATGACGGTCTTCTACGAGAACTCCACCCGCACCCGGGTGTCCTTCGAGACCGCAGGGAAATGGATGAGCGCCGACGTGATCAACGTCTCGGCCTCGAGTTCCTCGGTCGGCAAGGGCGAGTCGCTACGAGACACCGCGATGACCCTGCGCGCCATCGGCGCCGACGCGCTGATCGTTCGGCATCCGGCTTCGGGTGCGGCACAACAGATCGCGCAATGGACCGAGGGGCAGGACGGCATCGGTCCGTCGGTGATCAACGCCGGCGACGGCATGCACGAACACCCCACGCAGGCGCTGCTCGACGCCCTCACGCTGCGTCAACGACTCGGCTCGCTGCAGGGTCGCCGCGTCGCGATCGTCGGCGACGTCCTGCACTCCCGGGTGGCCCGCTCCAACGCTCATCTGCTCTCGACCCTCGGCGCGGAGGTGGTGCTGGTGGCGCCACCGACACTGCTGCCGGTGGGCGTCGACACCTGGCCGGTGACCGTGTCGAGCGACCTCGACGCCGAACTCCCGGCCGTGGACGCGGTGATGATGCTGCGCGTACAGGCCGAACGCATGAACGGCGGTTTCTTCCCCAGTGCACGCGAATACTCGGTGCGCTACGGGCTCTCCGAGCGGCGGCTGGGATTACTCGGTGACGACGCGGTGATCCTGCACCCGGGACCGATGTTGCGTGGCATGGAGATCGGTTTCTCGGTCGCCGACGCACCCGCGGCGACCGTCCTGGAACAGGTACGCAACGGAGTCCATGTGCGGATGGCGGTGTTGTTCCGCCTGCTCGTCGGGACCGAACAGTCAGGAGTATCGCAGTGAGCGCCCCGAGGAACATCGGAACTGTTGTCCTGCAACAGGTTCGGCCGTACGGCGAGGACCCGGTCGACGTGGTCGTCGTCGACGGGGTGATCACCGGGATCGGGACGTCGGTGACGGTGCCCGAGGGAGCCGAGCGCATCGACGGGGCCGGTGCCGTGCTGCTGCCGGGCCTCGTCGACCTGCACACCCATCTGCGCGAGCCGGGCCGGGAGGACACCGAGACCATCCGCACCGGCTCGCGGGCCGCGGCGCTCGGTGGGTACACGGCGGTGTTCGCGATGGCCAACACCGATCCGGTCGCCGACAACTCGACGATCACCGACAACGTATGGCGGATCGGCCGCGACGTCGGTCTGGTCGACGTCCACCCGGTCGGTGCGGTCACCGTCGGCCTCGGCGGTCAGCAACTCGCCGAGATGGGCATGATGGCGGCCGGCGTCGCGGGTGTCCGCATGTTCAGCGACGACGGGAAGTGCGTCCACGATCCGCTGATCATGCGGCGCGCCCTCGAATATGCCACCGGCCTCGGCGTACTGATCGCCCAGCATGCCGAGGAGCCGCGACTGACCAAGGGGGCCGTCGCCCACGAGGGTGCGAACGCGGCACGGCTGGGTTTGACCGGGTGGCCCCGCGCCGCCGAGGAATCGATCGTGGTGCGCGATGCGCTGCTGGCCCGCGATGCCGGGGCGCGAGTGCACATCTGCCACGCCTCCACCGAGGGCACCGTCGAGTTGGTGCGCTGGGCCAAGGAACAGGGCATCGCCATCACCGCCGAGGTCACCCCGCATCACCTGCTGCTCACCGACGAACGCCTGGCCACCTACGACGCGGTCAACAAGGTGAACCCGCCGCTGCGGGAGGCCCGCGACACCGCAGCGCTGGTGCAGGCACTGGCCGACGGCATCGTCGACTGTGTGGCCACCGATCACGCGCCACACGCCGCGCAGGACAAGTGCTGCGAATTCGCCCTGGCCAAGCCCGGCATGCTCGGGCTCGAGACGGCGTTGCCGATCATCGTGGCGACCATGGTCGAACCCGGATTGCTGGACTGGCGCGGGGTCGCCCGGGTGATGAGCGAACGGCCCGCGCAGATCGTCGGACTCACCGATCAGGGTCGTCCCATCGCCGTCGGCGAACCGGCCAACCTGACCCTGGTCGACCCGGACTCGCCCTGGGTCGTGCGGGGAGAAGAGCTGGCCAGTCTGTCGTCGAACACGCCGTACGAGGAGATGACGATGCCCGCGCGGGTGATCGCCACGCTGCTGCGGGGGGTCGTCACCGCCCGGGACGGGCAGGCGAGCGCATGAGTGAGATCTTCCTCGACCTGATCATCGTGATCGTCGTGCTGGCCGCGTGGCTGGCGCTGGTGGCCCTGTTGCTGCGGGGCTGGCGCAATCGAGGTCGACGCCAGGCCGAGGCGATCGGCGAGATCCCGGCATTCCCCGACGATCCGGGTATCGCGCTCCTCGGCCCGGATTCCGGACTGTACCTCGGTGCCACCCTCGCACCGAGCTGGCAGAACCGGGTCGCCGTCGGCGATTTCGGTGATCGCGCCGCCGCCGACCTCTCGGCGTTCACCGACGGCATCGGCATCGAGCGCGCCGGGGCGTCGACGATCTGGATACCGCGGTCGTCGATCACCGCGGTCCGTACCGAGAACGGCCATGCAGGGAAGGTGATGGGCCGCGGCGGCGTGCTGGTGATCCGCTGGACACTGCCGTCGGGAACCGAGATCGACTCGGGCTTCCGCGCCGACGACAAGGCCGTCTACCCGCCCTGGATCGCCGAATTCACCGCGACACCGGCCGATTCCGAGACCCCGGCCCACGTTGAGACACTGACCGATAGCGAACAGGGGAAAGATCAATGACCGCAGCGGTTCTGGTGCTCGAGAACGGCCAGGTGTTCTCCGGGCAGCCCTACGGAGCCACCGGCGAGACACTCGGTGAGGCCGTGTTCTGCACCGCGATGACCGGATATCAGGAGACCCTGACCGACCCCAGCTATCACCGCCAGATCGTGGTGGCCACCGCACCGCAGATCGGCAACACCGGATGGAACACCGAGGACGGCGAATCGACCGGCAGCGCCGGCAGCGACGGCATCGACGGTGACTCCGGCAAGATCTGGGTGGCCGGTTACGCGATCCGCAATCCCACACGGCGCGTGTCGAATTGGCGAGCCACGACGAGCCTCGACGAGGAACTGACCCGTCAGGGCGTGGTCGGTATCGCCGGCATCGACACCCGCACGGTGGTGCGCATCCTGCGTGACCACGGATCGATGCGTGCCGGGGTGTTCTCCGGTCCGGCGCTCGCCTCGACCGAGGAGATGCTCGAGCGGGTACGCAGCCAGCCGTCGATGAAGGGCGCCGACCTCGCCGGCGAGGTGTCCACCGACCGGGGCTATCTCGTCGAGCCCGCGCAGCAGGCGCGACTGACCGTCGCCGCCATCGATCTGGGTATCAAGACCAACACCCCTCGGATGTTCACCCAGCGCGGCGTGGCGGTGCATGTGCTGCCCTCCGACACGTCCTTCGCGGCCATCCGCGAACTGCGGCCCGACGGGGTGTTCCTGTCCAACGGACCCGGCGACCCGGCGACCGCCGATGCCGCCGTCGCGCTGACCCGCGAGGTCCTCGGAGCGGATCTGCCACTGTTCGGGATCTGCTTCGGCAACCAGATCCTCGGGCGGGCGCTGGGCCGCTCCACCTACAAGATGACCTTCGGACACCGCGGGATCAACATCCCGGTCATCGACCACGCCACCGGCACGGTGTCGATCACGTCGCAGAATCACGGGTTTGCTCTCGAGGGCGAGGCCGGCGAGGAGTTCGACACCGACTTCGGACGGGCCCGCGTCAGCCACACCTGCGCCAACGACGGAACCGTCGAGGGTGTCGAATTGCTCTCGGGCCGTGCGTTTTCGGTGCAGTACCACCCGGAGGCCGCGGCCGGACCCCATGACGCCGCCTACCTTTTCGACAAATTCGTCACCCTGCTCGAGGGTGACCGCGCCAACGGAACGAGGGCCTGATGCCGCGCCGCACCGACCTGTCACACGTCCTGGTGATCGGTTCCGGACCGATCGTCATCGGTCAGGCCTGCGAGTTCGACTACTCCGGCACCCAGGCGTGCCGCGTCCTCAAGGCCGAGGGCCTACGCGTGAGCCTGGTGAACTCCAACCCGGCCACGATCATGACCGACCCGGAGTTCGCCGACGCCACCTACATCGAGCCGATCACCGCCGAATACGTCGAGAAGGTCATCGAGGCCGAACGCGACGCCGGGCACCCCATCGACGCCGTGCTGGCCACCCTCGGCGGTCAGACAGCGCTGAACACGGCTGTGGCACTGCATGATCGGGGTTCGCTGGAGAAGTACGGCATCGAGTTGATCGGCGCCGACTTCGATGCCATCCAGCGTGGTGAGGACCGGCAGATGTTCAAGGACATCGTCGCCAAGGTCGGCGGCGAGAGCGCCCGCTCCGCCGTCTGCCACACCATGGCGGAGGTTCGCGAGACCGTCGCCGAACTCGGCTATCCGGTGGTGGTGCGACCCTCGTTCACCATGGGCGGCCTCGGGTCGGGTATGGCCTACGACGAGAACGACCTCGAGCGCATCGCCGGCGGTGGACTCGCCGCGTCGCCGACGGCGAATGTGCTCATCGAGGAGTCGATCCTCGGGTGGAAGGAATACGAGCTCGAGCTGATGCGCGACAACCGCGACAACGTGGTCGTCATCTGCTCCATCGAGAACGTCGACCCGGTCGGGGTGCACACCGGCGACTCGGTGACCGTGGCCCCGGCGATGACACTCACCGACCGCGAATACCAGAAGATGCGCGACCTCTCGATCGCCATCCTGCGCGAGGTCGGCGTCGACACCGGCGGCTGCAACATCCAGTTCGCGCAGGACCCCGCCGACGGCCGTCTCGTCGTCATCGAGATGAATCCGCGTGTCTCGCGCTCCTCGGCATTGGCCTCCAAGGCAACGGGATTCCCGATCGCCAAGATCGCCGCGAAGCTCGCGATCGGGTACAGCCTCGACGAGATCACCAACGACATCACCAAGGAGACGCCGGCCTGCTTCGAGCCGACGCTCGACTACGTCGTGGTCAAGGCGCCGCGGTTCGCGTTCGAGAAGTTCCCCGGCGCCGACGACACACTGACCACCACCATGAAGTCGGTGGGCGAGGCGATGAGTCTGGGCCGGTCGTTCGCCGAGGCGCTGGGCAAGGTGATGCGGTCGCTGGAGAACAAGGCGGCCGGGTTCTGGACCGAACCCAACCGGCCCGACCCGTCGACGGTGGATCTCGAGGCACTGCTCGACGAGTTGCGCACCCCCAAGGACGGCCGGCTCTACGGCATCATGCTGGCCTTCGATGCCGGCGCCACCGTTGAGCAGTTGTACGAGGCCACCGCGATCGACCCGTGGTTCCTCGCCGAGATCGGCGGGATCGCGGCGCTCGGCGCCGAGATCCGCGACGCCGGGCAACTCACGGCGGAGTTGCTGCGCGAGGCGAAGTCGACCGGCTTCTCCGATCGCCAGATCGCGGCGCTGCGTTCCGATTTCGCCGACGAGGACGCGGTCCGCGCCTTCCGGCACGCCTCGGGTGTCCGCCCGGTCTACAAGACCGTCGACACGTGCGCGGCCGAATTCGAGGCCAAGACGCCCTATCACTATTCGACCTATGAGCTCGATCCGGCGGCGACCAGCGAGATCGCGCCGCAGCCCGATCGGCCCAAGGTCCTGATCCTGGGTTCGGGACCCAACCGCATCGGGCAGGGCATCGAATTCGACTACTCGTGCGTGCACGCCGCGCTCACGCTCAGCGAGGCCGGCTACGAGACGGTCATGGTCAACTGCAACCCGGAGACCGTCTCGACCGACTACGACACCGCCGATCGCCTGTACTTCGAGCCGTTGACCTTCGAGGACGTCCTCGAGGTGTTCCACGCCGAATCGGAGTCGGGCACCGTCGCCGGCGTCATCGTCCAGCTGGGCGGGCAGACCCCGCTAGGATTGGCCGACCGGCTCGAATCCGCGGGTGTCCCCATCGTCGGCACGAGCCCCGCGGCGATCGACCTCGCCGAGGACCGTGGTGAATTCGGCAAGGTGCTGACCGCCGCGGGACTGCCCGCCCCGGCGTTCGGGACGGCCACCAGCTTCGACGAGGCGCGCGAGACCGCCGCCCGGATCGGCTACCCGGTCCTGGTGCGTCCCTCCTACGTGCTCGGCGGGCGCGGTATGGAGATCGTCTACGACGAGTCATCCCTGGCCGACTACATCTCGCGCGCAACCGAATTGACCCCCGATCACCCGGTGCTGGTGGACCGGTTCCTCGAGGACGCGGTGGAGATCGACGTCGACGCGCTGTGCGACGGCACCGAGGTCTACATCGGCGGGATCATGGAGCACATCGAGGAGGCCGGTATCCACTCCGGCGACTCGGCGTGCGCGCTGCCGCCGATCACCCTCGGTCGCGCGGACCTGCAGATGGTGCGCGAGTCGACGGAGGCACTGGCCAAGGGGATCGGGGTGCGCGGACTGCTCAACGTCCAGTATGCGCTCAAGGACGACATCCTCTACGTGCTCGAGGCCAACCCCCGCGCGAGCCGCACGGTGCCGTTCGTCTCCAAGGCCACCGCGATACCGCTGGCCAAGGCATGTGCCCGCGTCATGCTGGGCACCTCCATCGCCGAGCTGCGTGATCAGGGCATCCTCGCCGCCGACGGCGACGGTGGCCACGCCCCGGTGCACGCACCGATCGCGGTGAAGGAAGCGGTGTTGCCGTTCAACAGGTTCCGCCGCCACGACGGCACCGGGGTCGACTCGCTGCTCAGTCCGGAGATGAAGTCCACCGGTGAGGTGATGGGCATCGACGCCGATTTCGGGCGGGCCTTCGCCAAGTCGCAGACCGCCGCCTACGGCTCGCTGCCCACCGACGGCGCCGTCTTCGTGTCGGTGGCCAACAAGGACAAGCGGGCGCTGCTGTTCCCGGTCAAACACCTCGCCGACCTCGGATTCACCATCCTGGCCACCGAGGGAACCGCAGAGGTGTTGCGGCGCAACGGCATCGAGTCGCAGACGGTGCGCAAGCACTTCGAGGCACAGCCGGGGGAGCCGACCATCCTCGACGCCATCCGCGCCGGTGAGGTGGCGATGGTCATCAACACGCCCTACGGCCAGTCCGGCCCGCGGGTCGACGGCTACGAGATCCGCAGTGCCGCCGTGGCCGCCGGAATCCCGTGTATCACCACGGTGCAGGGTGCCAGCGCGGCAGTGCAGGGCATCGAGGCCGCGCGGGGCAACCAGATGGGTGTCGAGGCGCTGCAGCGGCGCCACGCGGCCCTGGTGAACGAGCCGGGCGGGACCGAGAAGTGACCGGCTTCGGTCCCCGTTTCCGCACCGCCGTCACCGCACGGGGGCGGCTGTGCGCGGGGATCGACCCGCACGTCGAACTCCTCGAATCCTGGGGACTCGGAGCCGACCCGGCCGGGCTGGACCGCTTCGCCGACATCTGTATCGAGGCGTTCGGGTCGGTGGCGGCGGTCGTCAAACCGCAGGTGGCGTTCTTCGAGCCGTTCGGCGCGGCCGGCCTGGCGACCCTCGAACGGGTCATCGCCGGATGCCGCGACGCCGGGGCGCTCGTGCTCGCCGACGCCAAACGCGGTGACATCGGATCGACGATGGCCGCCTACGCGCGAGCGTGGCTCGACGATTCGTCGCCGCTGGCCTCCGACGCGGTCACCGTCTCCCCGTACCTCGGATTCGGTTCCCTCGCACCGGCACTCGACGCGGCACGCCCGGCCGGGCGGGGCGTGTTCGTCCTCGCCCGCACCTCCAACCCGGAGGGTGCGTCGGTGCAACTGGCCGATGCCGACGGGCGAACGGTGGGGCAGCGGATCGTCGACGCGGCCGCCGCGGTCAACACCGACGGCGCGGGCACGGTGGGCGTGGTGGTCGGTGCGACCCGTGCGCACAACCTCGATCTCACCGCACTCGCCGGTCCCGTCCTGGCCCCGGGCCTCGGCGCCCAAGGAGCACGCGCCGAGGATCTCGGTTCGGTCTTCGCCGAGGCCGACCTCGCCTGGCTGCTGCCGGCGAGTTCACGCGGGGTGCTGCGCGCCGGCCCCGACATCGGCGCGTTGCGCGCGTCGTTCGAGGCCGCGCGTGATGAGGTGGAATCAGCGCTGTCGTGAGGCCGGCGCCCGAGGAGGCCGCATGAACCGGACCATCAGCGTCGTGGTCGTCGACGATCACCCGTTCTTCCGGGACGGTCTGTTGCGAGGACTGTCGGCCAGCGGTCGCATCCGGGTGGTCGGGGAGGCCGGGGATGCGCGGTCGGGGATCGCCACGATCGGCGAACTGCAGCCCGACGTCGCCGTCGTCGACTACCAGATGCCCGGCATGACGGGTAGCGATCTCGTCCACGCGGTGACCCGGGACGGTGTCTCCACCAAGGTGCTGCTGCTCTCGGCGGTCACCGATTCGGTGGTCGTGTTCGACGCGCTGCGCGAGGGTGCGGCGGGCTACATGTCGAAGGACGCCGACCGCGACGCCATCGTCGGAGCCGTCGAACGGGTCGCGCGCGGCGAGACGGTCGTGCCACCCGAGCTCGCCGCCGGTCTCGTCACCCAGATCCGGGCGCACGCCGCTCCCGGTGTACCGACACTCAGTGAGCGAGAAAGCCAGGTGCTCAACGGTTTCGCGCGAGGCCTGTCCATTCCGCAGATCGCCGCCGAGCTCTACATCGGTGCGTCGACCGTCAAGACCCACGCGGGCAACCTCTATCAGAAGCTCGGTGTCTCCGATCGTGCCGCCGCGGTCGCCGAGGGCATGCGGCAACACCTCATCGAATGAGTCGGGAACCTCTCGGGCGGTGGCGGCCACGCGGGTTTTCCGCACCGGGTCTCGGTGAGCCGGCACTCGACCGAATCCTCTACGAACACGCCCTGCTCGGGCTGCGTGTGCAGGTGGTGGTGCGGCTGACGCTGGCGGTGTTCATGACGCTTGTCGTCGCCCTCGATCCACCCGCGCACCTGTTGGTGCCGACCTGGGCGGTCGTCGGCGCCTACGTGGTGTGGGCGGTCGCCAGCATCGTGCCCGCACGACGTGCCGGCCGGCGGACGCTGTACTGGGCGTGGCTGGCGCTGTTGGTCGATCTGGTGGCCCTCACCACCGTCGCGTCCTTCGCCGCCGCCTCCGACGCGACCAGCTGGACCTCGGATGTGCTGCTCACCGGGTTCGCGCTGCTCCCGATGGCGGCGGCCACGCAGTTGCGTCCGGCGGTGTGTGCCGCGATCGCGGTGCCGACCGCGCTGGTGTTCTTCATCACCAGTGCGGCCGCACGTACGGCCAACGGCGAACCCTGGTCGTCGGTGGTGTTGCACACGATGGTGATCGCCGGCCTCGGGCTCGCCGCGGTGCTGCTCTCGCGGGTCGCGCGGTCACGGGTGCTCACCATCGCCGTGCTGGCCCGCGAACGGGCGCAGTTGCTCGAGGATGCGCTGCGCGTCGAGGCTCGCGAGCGGCAGGCACTGGCCGAGGCGTTGCACGACGGGGCCCTGCAGTACGTGCTCGGTGCGCGCGCCGAGATGGACGCGGTGCGCCGGGGCGATCCGGTGGCGATCGATCGGGTCGAGATCGCCCTCGCCGAATCCGGCCGATTGCTGCGATCGACGTTGACGGCACTGAACCCGGCGGTCCTCGAGCATCACGGGTTGGCGGTCGCGGTCACCGAGCTTGCCCGGACGACGCAGGCATCGTCGGGGGTGACGGTGCTGGTCGACGCCGCGGCCTGGCCCGATGGGCCGACCCCGGTCGACCGGCTGCTGTTCGCGTCAGCCCGCGAACTGCTCACGAACGTGGTCAAACATGCCCGCGCGCACCGGGTGGAGCTCACGCTCGAGCACACCGACGGGCAGGCGCGGCTGATCGTCGTGGACGACGGTGTCGGCGTCACCGACGACGACGTGTCGG
>NZ_MVPX01000209.1:0-2731 GCF_002043085.1 Gordonia sp. i37
CCCCCGCCGGCGGATCCCTGACGGTCCGGGCCCGCCCCGGCGGCGGGACCGTGGCGATCGCGACGGTCCCGACAGACCGCTGAGCCGATCCGCCGAGCAGGTCCTCCGTTTGCCGGTTCGGGTCCCACGACACGCGCAACGTGCGGGGAATGTTCGGAGCAATTCGGCGTGACCACACCCGTCACACCAGTCCCAGAGCTGTCGCCGTGGGCAGAGTCGGTCGTCGCTCGGCGAGATCGCCGCATTCTGGTGTCGGCCTCGACACACCCCGCTCACCTGCGGTTATGGTCGCAACCATCCGGGTTGATGGGGTACGGTGATGCCCGATCGACCCGCCCACCGGCGGGCGGTCCGCGGGCAACCTACAGCACCGCCCACGCGGCGCTTGGCAGGGGTGGCCCTCGCAAATGCCTGCTCACGTGGGTACGGTCGCTTTCGCCGCACCAAATCGGTGAGTGCCAGTCGTGGCGATCCGTCGCAGCGACCCACCGCACCCGCTCACGAGCGGCCACACGCCACCGGGCACCACACGGTGCCGGTGCAGTCCAGATCGATAACGAAAGACGGAGGAACCCGTGGCGCTTCCCCAGTTGACAGACGAGCAGCGCGCCGCTGCGTTGGAGAAGGCTGCTGCCGCCCGCCGAGCGCGCGCCGAGCTCAAAGAGCGTCTCAAGCGTGGTGGCACCGACCTCAAGCAGGTGCTCAAGGATGCCGAAGATGACGAGATCTTGGGCAAGATGAAGGTCTCGGCCCTGCTCGAAGCCCTGCCGAAGGTCGGCAAGGTCAAGGCGCAGGAGATCATGAACGAGCTGGAGATCGCCCCGACGCGCCGCCTGCGCGGTCTCGGCGATCGTCAGCGCAAGGCGTTGCTCGAGAAGTTCAGCTCCTGACCGAGCACAACGAACACAGCAGCGTGATGGGCCAGCCCACACGTACGAGGGGCCGACTGGTGGTACTGGTCGGCCCCTCTGCTGTGGGCAAGTCGACGGTCGTCGGCAGGGTTCGGGAGCTGGTTCCCGACCTGTGGTTCAGTGTCTCGGTGACCACCCGCGATCCCCGCCCCGGCGAGGTCGACGGACGCGATTACCACTTCGTCTCCCGCGCCGACTTCGACCGCATGATCGCCGACGGCGAGTTGCTCGAATGGGCCGAGATCCACGGCGGGCTGCAGCGCTCGGGCACACCGTTGCGCCCCGTGGAGCAGGCGCTGGAGTCCGGCGTGCCGGTTCTGCTCGAGGTCGATCTGGTCGGCGCCCGCAATGTGCGACGCCGACTTCCGGAGGCGCACCTGGTCTTCCTGGCGCCGCCGAGCTGGGACGAACTGGAGTCACGATTGCGTGGTCGGGGTACCGAAACGCCCGAGGCGATCGACGCCCGACTGGCCACCGCGCGCACCGAGATGGCTGCTCAAGACGAGTTCGATCACGTCATCGTCAACTCCCGAGTCGACCGCGCCGCCGACGAATTGGTATCCTTGCTGGTCGGACCCGAATCAGCGGCGAGCTGACCGCCGCAGGCGCCGACGACGCCGGTTCCCGCCCGGACATCAACCCCAACAGACTTCCAACCTCACAGACTTTCCACCCCGACAACTCCCAGGAGTTCGCGTGAGCACGCAGACCAACTTCGACATGACCGAGATCGCCGACGCACCGGCCTACGACACCCCGTTGGGGATCACCAACCCGCCGATCGACGACCTCCTCGAGCGCGCTTCATCGAAGTACGCGCTGGTCATCTACGCGGCCAAGCGCGCCCGGCAGATCAACGACTACTACAACCAGCTCGGCGACGGCATTCTCGAGTACGTCGGCCCGCTCGTCGAGCCGGGCCTGCAGGAGAAGCCCCTGTCGATCGCGATGCGCGAGATCCACTCCGACCTGCTCGAGCACACCGAGGGCGAGTAGGAACCCCGCGGGCCCGCAGATGACCGCAGCGACGACCGGCCCGGCAGCACGCGGCCGCAAGCGCATCCTGATCGGGGTGGGCGGTGGGATCGCCGCCTACAAGGTGTGCTCGCTGATCCGGCACTTCACCGAGGACGGCCACGACGTCCGGGTCGCGCCGACGCGCAACGCGCTGGAGTTCGTCGGCGCCGCGACCTTCGAGGCGCTCTCCGGTAACCCGGTCAGCACCGAGGTCTTCGACGGCGTCGACGAGGTCGTCCACGTGCGGCTCGGCCAGGGCGCCGACCTGGTGATCATCGCCCCGGCGACCGCCGATCTGCTCTCCCGCGCCGCGACCGGCCGCGCCGACGACCTGCTCACCGCCTCGCTGCTGGTGGCGACGTGTCCGGTGCTGTTCGTGCCCGCGATGCACACCGAGATGTGGCGCCATCCCGCCACCCAGGCCAACGTCGCGACGCTGCGGGAGCGCGGCAACATCGTCATGACGCCCGCCTCGGGCCGGCTCACCGGGACCGACAGCGGACCCGGGCGACTGCCCGAGCCGCAGGAGATCGCCCTCATCGGTGAGCTCCTGCTCGACCGCGCCGACGCACTGCCGCACGATCTCGCCGGGGTACGCGTGCTGATCAGCGCGGGCGGCACCCGCGAGCCGCTCGACCCGGTCCGTTTCCTCGGCAATCACAGCTCCGGCAAACAGGGTTTCGCGCTCGCGCGCGCGGCCGCACAGCGCGGTGCCGAGGTCACCGTGGTGGCCGGGTCGACCGCCGGGGCCGGTGAACCCGCCGCCGTCGAGGTCGTCCCGATCGACAGCGCGCGTGAACTCG
>NZ_MVPX01000021.1:0-1693 GCF_002043085.1 Gordonia sp. i37
CCCCCCCTACCAGCAGTCGCCCAGCGCGCCGCCGCGTCCCGCCGCCTACAGCCCTCCGGCCCGGCAGCCGTCCGGTACGCGACCACCGTCCGGTCCGCCGCGGATGTACGGCGGCCGTCGAGTGCGATGGGTGGCCCGCCGCCCGGCCGACACCCTGCCGCCACCGCGACCGCCACGGCGCACCGGCCCGCAGCTGATCCCGCGGTACGTCTACCTTCCTCGGTGGGGTCTCGTCGACACCCCGGTCACCGAGGACGAACCGCGCAACTCTCCCGCCCGCCTGGGGATGGCACTGACCGGCGCCCTGCAGATCGCCGGGGCCGCGTTCGTCGCGTCGACGTGCGCGCACCTGCTCCGTTATCTCCTGCTGGTGATCAACCGGTCGACGACGCTGCCCGGCTGGCTGATCGGCCTCAGCACGGTGCTGGTGTTGGCCGCCGGACTGCTGGCGCTCGCCGGATTCGTCTATACGACCGTCGTCTTCGTCCGGTGGCTGTTGGCTGTGCGGACCGAAACATACGGCGCGCGAGGATTTTTCGACTCGCGGTCGCGGTGGCAGAGCATTCCGTTGGCCGCGATTCCGCTCGTCAACGTCGCCGGTGCCGCGTTGCTGTTACGTGAACCCGCCGAGATGCTCGACGACGTCGCGCGCAGCGCCGCGCGTACCCGGCTGCACAAGCTCTGGGTGGGTTGGACGGTGGTCAACGCGATCGCGGTGCTCACCGTGATCACCTGGTGGGTGGGCGCGGCATCCGGCTCCATCCAGACCGGAGCGAACGCCCTGTTCATGGTTGTCCTCACCGCGGCGGTCTCGGCGGCGTTCGCCTTCTGGGCCGCTCATCGGCTGCCCGCGGTGTTCTCGGGGAGCTCCGCCGAACCGAAAGTCCCCGCACACCGATGGGTGGTGGTCGCATGAACCTCGCCGAGCAGGTCTCGCGGTCGGGTAAACCGGCCGTCGTCGCGCATCGCGGTGCGTCTGCGGATGTGGCCGAACACACCTTGGCCGCTTACGAACTCGCGCTCGAACAAGGTGCCGACGGGCTCGAGTGCGACGTCCGCCTGACCGCCGACCACGAGTTGGTCTGCATTCACGACCGCACGGTGGACCGCACCTCCGACGGCACCGGCATCGTCAGCGAGATGACGCTGGCGCAACTGCGCGAACTCGACTTCGGTAGCTGGCATGCCGGGGGTGGTCCGGCCAAGGTCCTGACCCTCGCCGAATTGCTGACCCTGACCCTCGACTGGCGTCGCCCGGTCCGGTTGTTCATCGAGACCAAGCATCCGGTGCGCTTCGGCAGCCTCGTCGAACAACAGCTGCTGGCGACCCTGCACGACTTCGGTGTGGCGACCCCGCCGTCGGCGGATCACAGTCGGGCCGTGGTCATCTCGTTCTCTTCGGCGGGGGTGTGGCGAATCCGCCGGCACGCGCCGATCCTGCCGACCATCCTGCTCGGCGAGACTGCGCGCGTCCTCGGCGGCAGCGCCGCGACCGCCGTCGGCGCCACCGGCATCGGCCCGTCGGTGGAGACGCTGCGGATGCATCCCGAACTCGTCGACAAGGCAGCCGCCGCGGGCCGCGTCACCTACTGCTGGACCGTCGACGAGGCGGCCGACGTCCAGCTGTGTGCCGACCTCGGAGTCCGCTGGATCGCCACCAACCACCCACAGAAGGTGCGCGACTGGATCGTCA